>CAVIAZ010000078.1:0-8237 GCA_963640795.1 bacterium
GTTGAACTGAGGTATGAGCTAGGTGATATGCCAATTACCGTACATTCCTTGTGGCAACTCTCTTCTTTCTTGTGTAAACTGGAAAGGCAAAGGAAGTTACACGTGAAAATATTCTATTTCTTCTTCAATCTCCTATGGGGGGATTTGTTCACAATTCCACTCCCGGGCGGTAACAGCATGGGGGTATCTCTTCTAGTCTTGATTCTCATTCCTCTCGGAATCTTCTATACGATATATCTCAGTGGTGTCCAGTTCAGGCACTTCCCGTTAATGATCAAACTTACGCTTGAGAAGAAGGGTGCTGACTACGGGGCTCTCTCGGGTCTCCAGGCACTTCTTGTCTCTACGGCAACACGTGTCGGCATGGGTAATCTTGTCGGTGTTGTCGCGGCAGTCTCTGTCGGAGGGGCGGGTGCTATCTTCTGGATGTGGTTTGCAGCTCTCCTGGGAGGGGCAACTGCTTTTGTTGAGGGAACACTTGCTCAGAAGTACAAGACAGAGGATAAACTCTACGGTGGTTTCAAGGGAGGTCCTGCATATTACCTTGACCACCTGTACAGGGGAAAGAAGAGGAAGAGTATCCTCGCTGTCCTCTTTGCTCTCTCCGGCCTTCTCTGCTGGTGCGGAATCAGCCAGGTAATCGGGAACTCCGTCACATCAGCTCTCGACAATGCCTTCCACATTGACCCTCTTGTTTCAACCATAGTTCTTGTTGCGATATCTGCTGTGATAGTTCTCAGAAAGAACAGCACAGTCAAGGTTGTCGATATAATCGTACCGGTGATGGCTATCCTCTACTTCTGTGTGACCATTTTCATCATTGCAAAGAACATCACTTTACTTCCAGGTGTGTTCAAGAGAATCTTCCAGGAGGCTTTCGGTATTAAGGCTGTTGCCGGAGGTGGAATCGGGGCAGTATTGATGAACGGAGTGAAGAGGGGACTTTTCAGTAATGAGGCAGGAAGCGGAAGCGCACCGTGTGCAGCTGCCACAGCTTCTGTCAAAAGTCCGGTTAATGCGGGGCTTCTGCAATCGCTGGGAGTTTTTATCGACACAATCGTTATCTGTAGCTGTACAGCATTCATCATGCTGCTCTCCCCGGAGAGTGTGACTGCCGGGAAGGTGGGAATGGATCTCTTACAGAGTGCAATGTACTACCACATGGGGACGCTGGGTGTCATCCTGATTGCTATTACTCTCTTCCTCTTCAGCTTCTCTACATTCATCGGTGTCCTTTTCTATGCAAGAAGTAATGTCAGCTACGTCTTCGGAGAGAATTGGCTGAGCCAGACCCTCTATAAGATACTTGCTCTTGTCATGCTCTTCATCGGAGGGCTTGCCGAGTACACATTTGTCTGGGACCTTGGTGATTTCGGAATTGCGCTTATGACAGTCTTCAATATGTTTGCCCTCATACCATTGAGTAAGACAGTAAAAGATATGCTCAGGGAGTACGACAGGGATCTCTCCCTCAAGGCTTCAGGAAAGTGACAGAATACACTTGATAATTTTGCCGACATACTTTTCCGGTGTGTCGGTTTTTCTTTTTTGTTTTGATGTAAAATTTTAAAATTAAAATTGTCGATTAGGTTTACCAAACTATCAGTTTCTTGAATAATTGGCAACATGAAAAAAACAGTCACAATACTATTACTTCTCTCTGTGATGCTTTCGCTCAGTGCCACAACATACTACGTAGGTGCTGACGGAGGAATGACCGCTACTATGGTCGTTGCAGGGGAAGGCTACCGCGATTACAAGTATTCTGTGGGATTAGGATATAAGGCATCTGTTCCCGTTGTTATTATGTTTGATAAACATCTCGGTCTCGATACAGGCATTTCCCTCTATGGAAAATACTATAAGAGTGCCCAGAGTATAAAAAGTGGCAGTACAAGCCAGGATAACTTTGTCCTTGATGTGAAAAACGGGTTCCTTGAATTCCCTATAGCTCTGAGGGCTACTCTCCCCATTGGAAGTTCAATTGATGCATATTTCTCCCTCGGAGGGTATGTAGGATGGTGGCTTTACGGTGTAAGAAGCGGAAGTGTAATGAACATGAATGACGAAAAGGAGAGTGTGAGTGAAATGACAGACCTCTCCTATTACAACAGGCTTGATGCGGGAATAAGCACAAAGATCGGCTACGGATACAGCTTTGACTCTTTCAGACTGTATGGTGAGAATGAATTTGCATTCTCCCTTACCGATATGAACAAGGCCCAGAAATATGGAGCATTCCCGATTCACAATATTACCTACTCTGTCACTCTTGGACTCTTATGGAGGATTGACAAATGAAAAAGACTCTTCTTCTGATATTATCAATAATACTGTTACTTCTTGTATCATGTACGAGTGATATCGAAGCCCCGGATGATTCATGGGAGAGTATCTTCCTCCAGTATTGGAACGAGATGAACACGGAGTATGTCCACTTCTCGGATGACATGTCATATGACTGGGACAGTGTCTATGAGGAGTACCTCCCCAAGTTTAAGGCTCTTGATTACAAAAGCTCTTCCGACTCCCTCAAAGCTTTCAGATACTTCAAGGAAATAGCAGTAGGGATTCACGACAACCACTACAACCTGACAGTCAAGGACGGGCTGGGAAATTCTCTCAGTACAAGTCCTGCAATGCTCCAGAAGTATGCTGCTGCCGGTGGTGATATCATGGACTTCCCGGATGTCCTGTGGCTGGACAGTTTTGATCAGCAGAATCTTGTGACTATTAATAATCCTGACAAAGCAGTTTCCAAAGATGAACTCAGAAAGGTGTATGAGAAGGCAATAGATAGTTTTTTCGAAGTTACAGACCTTTATAATGGAAAGAAAACGACAGATACGACTGCTACAGGCGGTGGCGGGGACTCTGTGTACGGCTACTTCCATTCAACTGACGGCGACATTGATAGTGAGTTCCCTGACGGAGCGTACTACGGTTATCACTTTACATCTTTCACAAATGCGGAGATAGCTGCTTTTGAAGAGAGGGGGGACCAGTTTGTTGCAACAGAGTGGAACTATGTGATGAATGCAATCGGCATTGAATCCTACTTCTATGGAGTGAATAAGGACAATGTCTTCTATGTGTATTTCTCCGACTTCGGTAATCAACTCTTTCTGACTGATATTTTCACTAAGGAAACTCTTTCTCAGGAGGAAAAGAATGTAATCAATGCAAGCTCTTACCTTAAACTTCTGAGGCAGTTTACACGTGGTCTCTTTGAAGATCTGGAAGATATAAAAGATGAGACACTCAAGGCTAAGATTGAGGAAGGTCTTAAGGGTATTCTCGGCGTCCAGGGAATGTATGATGCATTGAATTCAGTCACCAGCCATGATTCGTGGAAGGTGAGTAACACCGTTACCAAGAAGAATATAAATGGTGTGATTGTGGATTTGAGAAGTAATGGCGGTGGTGCCGTGGCTTTTCTCTCTAAAATCTGGGGACTCTTCTTCAAGGAAGAAACACGGATCGGGTATGTGAGGTATAAGGCCGGCTACTCAAGACTTGAATACACTCCGTGGACAAGTTTCAGCATTGAGGGGGATTATACAAATGATGAATTGAAGACATCAGCATACGAGAAGCCTGTCGCTGTCATCGTCAACGGCTACTCTGTCTCCTGCTCTGAGATTTCCTGTGTGACAGCCAAGCTGCTCCCAACCTCTGCAATTGTTGGTCATACAACATATGGCGGAACCTGTCCCTTATATAGCAGAGATATTTATAACGGAGGTCCGTTCACGAGTGAGCACCTCAGCGTCTATACGACAACCTATCAGTTTGTAGATGTAAACAAGAACAGCTTCGAGACAAAAGGTATAACACCTGATATAAAAACGGAGCTTGACCCTGTTAAGGATAATGCTTATATCAAGGCAGTCGAATGGGTTAAGGAGAAGAGCAGGTAAAGCGGTTTCCTCAGAACAGACGGATGATGCTCTGTGCTTATGAGTGCCGGTCCTATTAATAATAGTGTGGTCCGGATTGTGAATTTTACCCAAATAGCGCAGTTTAAATCATCTTGAAGATTTTCCCTCTAACAAAATCCCTGTCTGAACGTATATAATATAGAGACCTTAAATAAGGAGTAAGAAAATGGAACTTGATGAAAAGATGCTTGAGAAAGCAAAGAATGCAAAAAGTGTTGAAGAACTTTTATCTTTGGCAAAGGAAAATGGAATCGAGCTTACAGAGGAAGAGGCAAAGACATATTTTGCTAAGCTCAATGCTAAGTCTGGTGAGCTTGCTGACGATGAACTCGATGATGTGTCCGGTGGCGAGAAATGTGGGACAATCTATAGTGAAGGACGCCCGTTGGTTACAGTCGGTAACAGCTGCGAACACTACATAAATGAGAATACCCAAAGAAAAGAAGATGGAAGTGGGAAGTGCCCTGCCTGCTATTGGAGTGATAGTACTGGCTGTTCTTTGTACTGCTGTTGTCCTAAAAGATACTACAACTGATTCATACATATAAAGTCGATTTGCGTTGAGTTTGATATGTCATCCCGACCGGATGAAAACCCATTTCTAGCCATGCTTGAAGTCATAAGGCTTTCGGCATGGTTTTTTTGTGGAGAGGGTAATATTCGTCATGCTCTGGATGTCTCCACTGCTTTTGTGTTCTGCTTTTATCGAACTGTTTTACCACCTTTGATGAGGCGAACATTTAGAAGTAAAGAGCCATGATTTCTGCTCATGACTCCATTTTCCTCAGACCTGTGTATATAGGCGCTTATAAGGTGCTTTCGAGTTCGGCCTCAGGATGAAGAAGGTACCATTCATTACCTCATCAATATTGAAGTTGAAAATTGAGCAATACTCCGATATGAGAGATCTTATCTCCTTCTTGTCGTCTTCATCTGCCTCTGCGGCCACAACCTGGGAGGGGAGATCCCACGGAAGGGCGTCACATCTTAGGATGATTTTGCCTCCGTGCATTCCTGTTCCTGTGAAGTATCCCACTGGGGGGCGTCCGTTCTTGCCTCTCCCCAGAACTATGATTGTCCCCCCGGCAAGGTACTCTCCCAGAAATGACCCTGCACTCTCTCCTATTATGATAAGGGGCTGTTTCTCCTTGTACGCCTTCATGTGTATACCGGTCCTGTAGCCTGCCTTGTCACGGATATAAATCTTTCCGCCACGCATTGCGTACCCGCACGCATCTCCCACGGAGCCGTGGATGATTATCATCCCGTCATTCATTGTGTCTCCCGTGGCATCTTCTGCATCGTCAAAGACTTCCACTGTAGAGCCGTCGAGGAAGGAGGCGAGGGCATTACCTGGTACACCATATATCTTTATATTGCGTCCCTTCGAGCCTGTTGCTATATACCTCTGTCCTTCTGTGTTCACTATTTCGATATCACCTTCGGGGGCTTCCCTGACAAGGTCGTTGAGAATCCTGAAAGGCATGTCCAGTGCATCAATTCTCATATCTTACTCTCCTGCGTGTTTTATACCGAGTATCTCAAGCTCTTTTTCGTTGAGGCCGATTCCTCTAAGCATTGCCCTGTTTCCGATGAGGGCTTCGATTGAGTTTATACCCATTCCTCCCATCATCTCCTTTATCTCGTTGGTCCAGGCGGTGATGAGATTGACAAGTCTCTTCTTTCCCTCTTCCGGGTCAAGCCTCTTCACAAGGTCTTCCCTCTGCGTTGCTATTCCCCAATTGCATCTTCCGCTGTGGCAGTTGCGACAGAGGTGGCATCCCATAGCCACAAGGGCTGCTGTTGCTATGTAAACGGCATCAGCTCCGAGGGCTATTGCCTTCACGATATCTGCACTGTTTCTGATTGAACCGCTGATTACCAATGAAACCCTGTCCCTTATACCTTCGTCTCGTAGCCTTCTGTCGACTGCGGCGAGTGCTAGTTCAATTGGTATTCCGACATTGTCCCTGATGACTGCGGGAGCAGCACCGGTACCTCCTCTGAAACCATCTATTGCGATGATATCGGCACCGCTGCGGGCAATACCCGAGGCAATGGCGGAGATGTTATGTACCGCTGCAACCTTAACGATAATCGGCTTTCTGTATCCTGTAGCTTCCTTGACAGCATAGACAAGCTGTCTCAGGTCCTCTATTGAGTAGATGTCATGATGCGGTGCTGGAGAAATTGCATCAGAGCCTTCCGGAATCATACGGGTACGTGACACGTCTCCGACTATCTTTGTTCCTGGAAGGTGTCCCCCGATTCCCGGCTTTGCTCCCTGTCCCATCTTTATCTCAAGGGCCTTACCTGCATCAAGGAACTCTGGTTTGACACCGAATCTTCCTGATGCCACCTGGACGATGGTGTTCTCCCCGTAGACATAGAAGTCCTCGTGGAGGCCTCCTTCTCCTGTGTTGTAGAAGATTCCTAGCTCTCCAGCTGCTGTTGCGAGTGCTTTATGGGCATTGTAGCTGATTGAGCCATAGCTCATTGCAGAGAACATTATCGGGGTGGAGAGTTCAATATGGGGATGTTCCTCGACGATTATCTTTCCGTTGACATCTCTCTTAATCTTATCTGATCTGCTTCCGAGGAAGACCTTTGTCTCCATAGGTTCTCTGAGTGGATCTATGGACGGGTTTGTCACCTGGCTGGCATTGATGAGAATCCTGTCCCAGTAAACCGGATACTTCTTCGGAGTTCCCATGGAGGCAAGAAGAACACCGGAAGTGGAGGCCTGCCTGTATATGTTTGTAATGGTGCAGTCCCTCCAGTTGGAGTTTTCCCTGAAAGGGGAATCAGCTTTCCTGATCTTGAGGGCACCGGTAGGGCAGAATGCGACACACCGTGAGCATGAGACGCATGCTGAATCATTACTTATCATCACATTACGCTTTTCATCGTACTTGTGTACTCCGTTGGCACATTCTTTTTCGCAGCGTCTGCAGAGAGTACATCTGCTGTCGAGTCTGACTACTTCAAATTCAGGAGAAATATAATCCAGTCCCTGCATCATTCAGCCTCCTTTTCCTCAAGTCTTACAACCACAGCTTCCCCGCCTTTTGGGTGCCAGATTCTCTCTGGTTGTGGCTCTATTACCCTGATAGCAGCTTCCTCGGAGGCAAAATAGACCATGTCGTCCTTTTCAGCAGCAACAAGGGAGCGGAGTTTCAGTCTGTCATTGAGGGCCATGAGACCGCCGGAGAAGCCGACTATTATTGAGAAAGGCCCTGTGATGAGAAGGGATGAGAATGTGTTTCTGAGGTATGTGTACTCCCTCTTCTTCTCATCATCCATTCTCGATATTGTTGTCCAGAAGGGGGCTGCTATGACGTGGGACACCTCCTCCATGCTTAGCCCCTGTACACGGGTCAGGTAGTCTATCATGTATGTGATGACCTCCGTGTCTGTCTGCAGGGTACACCTGTAGCCGTACATCTCGATGGCACGTCTGTTAGCATCATAGCTTGAAATCTCACCGTTATGGACAACGGATGTATCGAGAAGGCCGAACGGGTGTGCACCTCCCCACCATCCGGGAGTGTTGGTCGGGTAGCGGCCGTGCACTGTCCAGGAATACCCTTCGTATTCCTCAAGTCTGTAGAAGTCCCCGACATCTTCCGGGAAACCTACTGCCTTGAAACATCCCATGTTCTTCCCCGATGAGAAGATATAAGCACCCTTGATATGGGTGTTGACGTGGACGACTGCCCTTACTGTATATTCCTTCTCCTCAAGCTGGGAAGCTGTGAGCCTTGTCTTGAGCGGAGTGACAAAGTACCTCCACATCAGGGGTTCGTCAGATATATTCTTGTTCTTCCTCGTCGGAATCTTGGAGAGGTTCACGATATCGAAATAGTCATCAAGATAGTGCTCTGTCTCAATTCGTGCATTGTTGTCATCATAGAATATGTGGAAAGCATAGTAATCCTTATATTCCGGATATATGCCGTAGCCGGCAAACCCTCCCCCGAGTCCGTTTGACCTGTCGTGCATGGTCCTGATGGACCTGATCATCCCCTCTCCGGTGAATTTTCTTCCCGTGCGTGAGAACGCAGCCGAGATAGCACACCCGGAGGGAATCCTGACCTCTCCCTCAAGAGGTATATTGCTGCTTTGAAAAAAGTCCATATAGCCTCCAAAACAGAAAAAGGGCGCCATGCTGAGGGAGTGTTTCTCCCTAACAAGACGCCTTTGCCTTGGGTGAAAGATATAAAAGATAAGATAAAAGTGCAATAGCTATTTCAGTTATTTTTAACATTTCTTTTGCAATTCGATAATTTACAAGAA
>CAVIAZ010000079.1:0-8228 GCA_963640795.1 bacterium
CCAATCTATGATAAGGAAGGAATCCTAACAATGAATGTCTTCGATTTCCTTCTTGATCCTGACAGTCTTGATAAGTATTGATCCTCTCCATTTGACACTTCATATTGTCTAAATTACATTATTCGCGTGTTGGAAGAAATAAAGAAAAAAGATATAGAACTCAATTACAGTGCATACAGTTTCTCCTCTGTCGGCCCGGGGGAGAAGATTATCGGACAGGACAAGGCCATGGGACTCCTCAGACTCGGACTCTCAATAAAGAGACCGGGTTACAACATCTTCCTCTCCGGGGATGAGGGATCGGGGAGGCTGACTGCCCTTACCGAGGAGATAAGACTTATCGAGAATGACCTTGAGCCGTTGAAGGACTGTGCCTACATCCATAATGAGAGTCATCCCTCCCGTCCTCTGGCCATCCTCTTTGAGAGGGGAAAGGCAAGGGAATTCCAGAGGGACCTTGATGATTTGAGAGACGGAAAGACAAGTAAAGATACCCTCATCGGGAAATGGAACAGCAATCCAAAACTTGTGAAGTTTCTCTCATCCCTTCCCTCCTTTGAGAGCAATCCCTCAGCATGGACTATAAATATTGTCTTAGACCGCAGTCACTACACGAGGCGTCCCCTTGTTGTGGAGACACATCCCTCACGCACCTCCCTCTTCGGCTTTATAGAGAAGGAAGAGAGTGCTCCTCACCTCTCCGTCCGCTGTGGCAGCTACCAGGAAGCCAGCGGAGGCTTTCTTGTACTATCTGCCAGCGAGATATGTGAAAACGAAGAACTCTGGCAGACACTCAAGCGCTATCTCGACATGACAATGAGGGCTCTCTCCAGCACGGCTGTACAGGGAGAGATGATGTCATCAATCCGTCCATCCCCGATAGCCATGCTAACTAAGGTCATCCTTATGGGGCCGGAAGAGCTTTATGACAAGCTTATAGACAGCGATGAGACCTTCTTCCGTTACTTCAAGGTTTCTCCCGAGTTCGACTTCTCGATGCCTGCCAGCGAGAAGAACATCTACGGAACGGTAAGCTACCTCAAGAAGGCCGGAGAGAAGATGCTTGAGCAGGATGATTCGGCCTACCGGGAGATTCTCAGGTACTCCTCCTTCATTGCAGAGGACAGGACAAGACTCACGACCCAGCTCTCTATCCTGGGAGACCTCCTTGAGGAGGCTGAACTCGATGCTCTGACAAAGAAAGAGAAGAGCATTACAGGAAACAATGTGCGCTCTGCACTCGACAAGAGAGACTACTACTCATCAATAACAGAAGAGCACATAAACAGTGAAATCAAGGACGGGACGATGGTGATGTCCCTCAAAGGGGAGAAGGTCGGTGTCGTCAACGGGCTTGCCGTCATGGACAGGGCACTTACTTCCTTCGGCACCCCTTGTGTCATTTCTGCAACAGTTGCACCTGGAACAGAGGGAATAGTGAATATAGAGCATGAGGCAGGTCTCAGTGGCAATATCCACGACAAGGGTCTCCTGATTCTCGAGGGATACCTCAGACATATGTATGCCCAGGACTTCCCGCTCTCACTCTATGCCGGTATATGTTTTGAACAGAGTTACGGCAATGTTGACGGTGACTCCGCTTCTTCTGCCGAGCTCTATGCACTTCTCTCTGCTATCGGGAATTTCCCCCTGAGGCAGGATATTGCAGTGACAGGTTCCGTCAACCAGATGGGAGAACTCCAGCCGGTAGGAGGAATCAACGAGAAGATACAGGGTTTCTTCAATGCTTGTGAGACATGCGGCCTCACGGGAACACAGGGAGTGATTATCCCCTACCAGAACAAGACTTCCCTCATCCTTCCGTATCATATTGAGAATGCAATAGAGAACGGCTCCTTCCATCTATGGGGAATATCATCAATAGATGAGGGACTGGAACTTCTTTCAGGACTCAGGATGGGAGAGAGGGACAGGAAGGGTAACTACCCGCACGGAACCATCAACCGCTATATAGAGGATGAGCTCAAGTCCCTGTGCAGGGCTTCCCAGAGCTTCAAGTAAAGAGATGAGGCCCTTTTCTGGGCCCCACTCGTCAGATAAGTCCTACGACTATGATTGCTATTATGATTAATGGAAGGATGTAGCTGAGATAGAACCTCAATGCCTTATTCGCACCATTGTACTTCATACCCTTTCCGGTATTGGCTTCAGCAATGAAGTTGCCGTAGCCCCATCCGGATTGTCTTGTGCAGAAGAGACACATCACAAGGCTTCCGAGAGGAAGGAGGAGATTGCTCACGAGGAAATCCCAGCTGTCGAGGAAGCCTTTGCTCCCTATCACAGTAATACCTTTGAAGAAGTTGTACTCGAATGCAACAGGAAGCGAGAGTACTGTAAGTCCGATTGCATTGATTATGATACTCTTCTTTCTTGAGAAACCGAATGTATCCATAAAGGATGCAATTATATTCTCCATAACAGCCAATACTGTGCTGAGTGCAGCAAACGACATGAAGACAAAGAAGAGCATTCCCCATATCCTGCCACCTGCCATGTTGATGAAAACATTAGGAAGTGTGATGAAGATGAGGGACGGACCGGCATCAGGTGTTATGTTGTAGCTGTAGCATGCAGGGAAGATTATGAGACCCGAGCAGAATGCGACGAAAGTATCGAGACCACATATCCTGACAGACTCACTGAGGAGGGTGTTATCGGAACTCATGTAGGTACCGAAGATCTCCATTGCACATATGCCAAGGGAGAGTGTGAAGAATGCCTGGTTCATTGCAGCAACAATTGTGTCTGCAAGTCCCTTCTCTCCAATTGCCTCAAGTGACGGGACAAGATAGAACTTCAGTCCCTCTCCTGCTCCCGGGAGTGTGAATGAGTGGATTACAAGTATTATGATGAGGCCGAATAGTCCCAGCATCATTGTCTTTGAAACCTTCTCTACCCCTTTCTCAAGTCCGCGTGCGCAGACGACAATGCCTATCGCAACTGCAATGAGCATGAAGATGATACTCTCCGAAGGGGAGGCTAACATGTCGCTGAAGACGGCGGAAACATCCGTACCCTGTGTAAACTGACCAGTCAGGAACTTATATGTATAGTCCAGCATCCACCCTGTGACAGAATGGTAGAACATCAAGAGGAGGTAACAGCCGGCTATTGAGAAGTACCCTGCAATATGCCACTTGGTACCCTTCTTCTCGAGGGTTCTGAAGCCGTTGACTGTGCTTTTTCTGCTTCCTCTTCCGATTCCGATCTCCATTGTCAGGACGGGAACCCCCATGATGACAAGAAAGACAAGATAAATAAGAACGAAGATTCCACCACCGTACTGGCCGACCAGCCAGGGGAACTTCCATACGTTCCCGATTCCTATAGCGCATCCTGCACTGACAAGTAAAAAACCAAGCCTGGATTTGAAACTTTCTCTATTCTCCATCACCATCCTCACTCTTTGCCCAATATTGCAATAATATAGCCACTGCTGATGCTACATTAATTGAGCCTTTTACTCCATACTGTCTGATAGAAACACGACCGAGACTTTTATCGGCAATCCCCAGTGCCCGCCCGGACACGCCGTCCTCCTCGCTTCCTATTATACATACTGCATCCTTCGGGAATCTGAAGGAGGTTATATCCTCACCTCCAAGTTCGAGTGCAAAGACAGGCTTTTCTATCTCCTCAAGTTCCCGGTAATCCCATTCAACCCCCTCTGTTGTGTTGCGGCTTGTACGTTTAGCCCTTTCGTGTAAGGGAGAGGCGGAGCCTGGGGAGAGAAATATTTTCTTTACTCCGAATGCCTCTGCAGAGCGGAAGATTGACCCCACATTGTATGGGGAGCGGAGGTGATCAAGATAGAGGTAATGGTCAAAGAGTCTCCTCTCGTCCCATGCAATTTCCCCCTCTTCGGTAACCTTGTCCCAGTCAGCAACACTCTCCCCCAGAATGGACAGAGTCCTGTAATATATGTCGAGGTAATCTTCCTTATCACCACGGTTATAGAAATAGAGAATATCTTCTCTGTCTTTAAGGGAGAGAAGCTCCTCAGACAGGAGAGTCTCCAATGCTTCCTTCACATAGCCCGGATCAAGTTCCATACGGGTTGAGAGAAAGAAAATCTCCCCGAGCCTCCGGACCCGCACCCGGGGCTTAAGCGTCCTGATCTTCTTTATCGTTATCACAATTGTCTCCGGGAACAACAAGAAGGACGAATTCCCCCTTTATACTCTGGCGGGATCTGTAGAGGGATAGAATATCATCAGGGGTACCGACATTAATCTCCTCATGGGCCTTTGTGAGTTCACGTCCCACAACAACTCTCTTCACAAGGGGAAAAGAGGCAATTTCCTCCATCGTTTTGAGCACCCTGAATGGAGACTCGTAGATGACAAAGGTGTTACCTGCAGCCACAAGTTCCTCCAGTCTTCTGAGTCTTCTTCCCTTCTTCGGGGAAAGAAAACCCTCGAATGTGAATGTCTTTCCAATCCGCCCCGCAGCAGAGATCAGGGAGACGAATGCACTTGCCCCGGGAATCGGGACAACTGTGTGCTCACTCTCTGCTCTTACCATCTCCGAGAGTCTGCTTCCCGGGTCTGAAATGCCGGGTGTCCCCGCATCAGAGCAATATGCGATATTCTTCCCTTCATCAAGGAGGGCAATAATCCCCTTCCCTGACTCCTCCTCGTTGTATGAATGACATGCAATAAGCCTCTTCTGTATGTCGTAATGGGCGAGAAGAAGCTGTGTGTGTCTCGTATCCTCACATGCTATGATATCTACACTCTTCAGGACATTGAGTGCCCTGAGGGTTATATCTTCCAGGTTTCCTATCGGTGTTGCCACCATGTATAAAGTGCTCATTGCTCCAGTCTATTCCTTTTCCCTTTCCTGTTTAAGTCTTTCAAAGTATTTACGGTACATCCCCCTGAACTGGTCATAGCTGAGCCCCAGAAATTCTGCTGCCTTCTTCTGACTGCCGTCTCCCGCCTTCAATGACCGCAGTATGAATGAAATATCGAGATCCTCCCTCGCCTTCTCATACTCACTCAAATCATAAGAAGAAAAATCGTCCTTCTTCTCCTCTTTTACTGCAAACGGGTTTTTGAACGGATCAAAGACAATGGAGTCAATCAAACTTTCCCGGCTCCTGTACACAGCCCTCTCTACAGTGTTCTTGAGCTCTCTTATGTTACCCGGCCACGGGTAAGAGAGAAGCTCTCTCTTTACCCTCTCACTGAAGAGAGGAGTATAATCCTTCCCGCACTCGGCTGCCATCTTCAGGGCAAAGTATCCAGCAAGGAGGAGGATATCATCTCCGCGCTCTCTCAGAGGCGGAACGAAGATCACATCAAAGGAGAGCCTGTCAAGGAGATCCTCCTTGAAAAGCCCCTCTTCACTCATCTTCTTAAGGTCGGCATTCGTTGCCCCGATAATCCTTACGTTGACACTTCTTGTCTCTGATGACCCTATACGTTCAAATGTTCCGTATTCGACAACCCTAAGGAGCTTTTCCTGTACAGAGAGAGGTAAAAGCCCGATCTCATCAAGAAAGAGAGTTCCCCCGTCAGCCTCCTCAAAGCGTCCCTTCCTTGACTGGAAAGCCCCCGTGAAGGCACCCTTCTCGTAGCCGAAAAGCTCAGACTCGATGAGGCTCTGCGGCAGGGATGCCGAGTTCACAGTCACAAGGGGCTTATCCCAACGGGATGACATGTAGTGCACACGTCTCGCTGCCATCTCCTTACCCGTTCCCCTCTCCCCGAGAAAGAGGACGGGCCTCTCAACAGTGGCGCAGAGTGCTATCTGGTCAAGAAGATCAAGATAGGCTTCACTTTCACCTATCGGTTCATTCATAGTATTCACAGGTAAATTATACACATAAAGGTTAAAAATACCAACAATTATAAACATAACAGACAGCAAATATTCATTAAGTCAAAGTTAATTCATTATATATCAAAGGAATAACAGAAACTGGCACGCATTTTGTATGATTTTAGGCATAGGAGATAAGAAAATGGGTATTTTCACAAGATTTAAAGACATCGTAAATTCTAACATCAATTCACTTCTCGATAAGGCAGAAGACCCTGAGAAGATGCTCAAGCTTATGATTACAGAGATGGAAGACACTGTAATCGACCTCAAGACAAGCACAGCCAGCCGTATGGCTGAGGCCATAAGACTGGACAAAAAAGTAAGTGAGGCTCACGATACAGTCACCAGATGGCAGAAGAGAGCAGAGCTTGCCATTGAAAAAGGAAAAGAGGATCTTGCGAGAGAGGCACTCGTTGAGAAGAAGAGAGCCATGGACGACGAAGAGAGACTCAGGGAAAGTCTCGTTGCCCTGAAGAATGCAATTGAAGAGGGCAAGAAGGAGATTGCCACATTGGATGACAAGGTGAAGGCAGCAAAGGTAAAGCTTGAGACTCTCCAGAGGGAAAGCGTAAGAGCTGAGGAGAGAGAGAAAGAAAGCGTAAACCTCAATGCACGCTTTGAGGATCTTGAAAACAGGATCAACAGGATGAATGCCTACACAGAGCTCAACAGGGCAAGGGAAGAGGAATCAAAGGAAGAGAAGTTCCGAAAGATGGAGAGAAACGAGGAAATCGAAGAGGAGATTTCCAGAATAAAGAAAGAAAAGGGAATTGAATAATGACAGCGGTTTACATTCTCATTGTCATTTTTTCCTTTATCATCATACTTGAGTACATAGGTGAGAAGGAAAAGACAAAGAGAACGAAAATGAAGATAGAGGCTTACCTCAGGGACAGGGAGATGAGTGAAGGGTATTCACCTGGAACTTACTCTAATCGAGAGGAAGAAAGCCCCCGGATGAGCCGGGAGGAGCTCAAAAAAGCTATTAAGGACCTTGAGACGAGACTTGAGAACCTCGATACAATACTCAAGAGCAGGAGATATAAGGAAGTATGAATATGGAAATAAGAACAAGAAGATGGACACGCTCCCCCAGGGGGAAGTTATTCGGAGTGGTTACAGGTCTTGCCGAGTGGAGAGGACTCCCTCCTGACACAACAAGACTGATTGTCTTCCTGATAACTGTATTCACTGCAGTTTTCCCCGCAGCGATTATATATCTTCTCCTTGCTGTCATTCTCCCCGAGCAGACTCCTGATGACATCATAAGTGGTGATGGATACACCCGGAGAAGAGAACCATCATTCAGACGGGAATACGCAGAGGATGCCACCTTCAGGGAAAAGAGCGACGATGACCTCGAGAAGGAATACGAGAACCTCAAGAAGAAAGTCGAGACCATGGAGAATGACATCTACGACAAGGAGAAGGATTGGGACAACCGCTTCAAGAACAGCTGAAAATAAGCCACATTACAACTGCTTCCATCGGGGAGCAGTTTTTTTACGCCACTAAACTAAATTCCACAACCCTTCAAAAACAAACCTAATACCCCACAGTCCCGAAAACTGACACTTTCCCGGGAAAGCAGCGAGCATCCCAACAACCATCCACACCTCTATTTTGTCCCGAAAAATAACAAATCTTTATAAATATTGAAAATATCTCAGGTTTTCTCCAAAAATAGCCAGTAACATAGTTGATTATATGAAAATTTGTATTTTAATCTTCTTGTATGAAATATTATTTTCATAAGATATGAATTATATCCAAGGAGAGAATAAATATGGCAACAGTCCAGGCAAGAATAGAGGAAATAGTAAGGCATGCCAATACAGGAGCAATCTTCTCGATATATGACTTCGTCCCGCTAGGGAACTATGAGTCCTCCAAGAAGGTTTTGATAAGACTCGAAAAAGATAAGAAACTGGAAAGAATAATGAACGGCCTCTACTTCAAACCCGGCATCCTCTATTCCCATCCCCAGATGGATGATATAGCAGAGGCGATAGCAGTCAAGTTCGGCTGGCTATTAGCCCCCTCGGGAGAGAAGTGCCTCTATAGCCTGGGCCTCAAGGACCAGGTCCAGAACCCGAACGACTACCTCTCGAGCGGACCATACAGGGTATACAGAATCTTCGGTGAAAAGCTTACCTTCCTCCATACCACTCCCCGTGACGTAGCCGGCCTCTCGGAGAAGACCGTACTTGTAGTCCAGGCCCTGAAGGAATATGGCCGGGACAACGTCCCAACCATAACACTAGAGAAAATAAGCAGAAGACTCACAGAGGAAGAGAAAGCATCCCTTCTCTCAGAAACCTCCGGAACAACCACCTGGGTCCGTAACGAGATAGTCAGGATGCTCAATCTCTACCCCT
>CAVIAZ010000080.1:0-8147 GCA_963640795.1 bacterium
TCTACAGTCTCGGAACAACACTTCTCTCCCTCTACTTCTTCCTTAAGAGAATGAAGGAACGATAGAGAAACAATCAAAGGATTCTTCAGCTTCAGGGGAAAGTTTCTCTGTAGCGTTATCAATATACTGTTACTGATTTTTGAATACGTTGTAGATACTGGTATCAGCGAGCAAGTTGGTGAAGTTGGTAGCACTATTGTTCCACTTTTGTTCTATGTAAGACTCAATTGTGTTACGGGAATATTTTTCGCCTTCTGGGAGAAGTATCTAAGAGATGATATTTGTGAAGTCTGTCCTGAGAGTGCTATTATTCATTACAGCCTTATCTCTCTCTTTTACATCGCTCATATCTATCCCGGAAATATTTGACATCACGGCAAGCTCAGCTTCCGGAGTCTGCATTCCTCTAAGTCTACTCAACCCTGATTCCTGATTTATGAGGTATTTGAAAGCAAACTCAAAGTGGCAATGAGAGCTTCGGAAAACAGAACTCATCCCTGATGAATGAGCACATATAAATCGGCAAATACTTCACTTTCCCATTCTCCTTTATATTGCAATCAGCAAAGACAAAGGCCTCTGGAATTTCATATTCAGGGTTATCTGACACCTTTGTGATTGCACTGTGAACGTAGTAATCCTTGCCGCTCTTAACCTCTATAGGGAGAACAGATTCCCCATGCTCAATAATGAAGTCCAACTCCCCCACACCATGCTTGCAGTAAAAAAATGACGGATAGCCATGTGCGTTCAATTCCTGGGCAACGAAGTTCTCATATACTCCTCCCAGGTTCAGCTTTTCACTGTCAAAGAGAATTTTCGATCTGAAGATATTCCCATATTGGCTTGTCAAAAGCCCGACATCTGAGGAATAGAGTTTCAGAAGGCTGTTCTTCTCATTCTGGGTAAGTGAAATTCTTGGCTCAGTAACATTCACAGTGGCAATAGCCACGCCGGCATACTTAAGCCACAGAAAGCTGCTCTCCAGTTTCTCGAATCTTAGTTTCTGCTGTATGTCACAGTAATTGAACCTCTTGTTCTGCTTCAATAGCTGAGACGGAATCTGATCATAAATGGATGTAAGCATCAATTTCTTGTCTTCTGTCTCATACTTGGTAAAGTCAACCTTATATTGCCTGATAATATTCTCCTGGATGTTCGTGATTTCCCCGACATTACCGGTTCTGACATATTCATCCACTGCCGCAGGCATACCTCCTACAACCAGATATCTTGTAAGATGTTTCATCATCTTTTCATGCACCACTTCCGATACCGGTTTCATCTCAGCAAAGCAGACCTTCAGATATTCAATTACCTCCTCCGTTGTCCCGCTGGCAGTGATGAACTCCTCAAAATCAAGCGGGTACATATCATACTCATCCATATAGCCTACAGGAGCAGAACGCAAATCTCTGAGTTCGATTCCAAGAAGCGACCCGCTCATGATGAACTTAATCCTTCCGTCATCCACCCAGAATTTGATTTTTGTGACAATATCCTTATATTCCTGGACTTCATCAATAAAGAGTATGGTCTCGTTGTCGACAAAGGAAACATCACTGAGTGCAGAAATATTGATTTTCAGGTCATCTAGCGTAACAGCCATATCCAAGGCAGAAATGTATTCTGGATTCTCTATCAGATTAATCTCAATGTACTTCGAGCCATTATCTTCAAGGCACTTACGTATCGCGAATGTCTTCCCCACCTGACGTGCGCCAGAGACAAGTAAAGCTCTCCTGGGGTTGCGTATCCACTCATTTATGTACTTTTCGGCTTTCCTCGTTAGCATTGATTTTCCTCTTCATTACTATTTCAAACTGTATTTTGCACTTTTTCAATTCAAAATTTTAAGTTTCATACACTTTTTCAAGAGAAAATAAGCAAAAATCAGCACTTTTTCAAAAATAGGCAAATCAACAATTCCAGTCTGTGACAAATCTCCCGTTTCCATCCTTGAATGAACCTGTGGCAATCAGGATTAGGTCGACAAGAGGCCATATACCCAGAGTCATCCAGCCAAGGAAAATCATGGCAATCCCCGAGCCTGTACGTCCACAATAGAACCTGTGGATTCCGAACACTCCCAGGAATATACACAGCAGCAGTGCAGTCAGTCTGCTCCTGTCACTGACATCCCCGTCAGAAACAGAATACCTCCCGTTCATCTGTCTGCAACCGCACTTCGGACAGATTTCAGCATTATCCAATATCTCAGCACCACAATCTCTACAATACTTCATTTCATTTACCTCCAATTCGGTGATAAGAGAATTATACCTGAATCTCCAGAATTATTTTATAATTTCTTTGTGTTGAAATATTGTATCTCTTACCTGACTTGTGTTATCTTCTCTTCAAATGAAGAACTTGGACGTGCATTTTATATACATATTCATATAACCTTACGATACCGGTATTGTTACCGGTATTTTTTTTGCATAGGAGAAAAGAAAGATGAACCATTTCTTAGGACGATCGCTGTGTGTAATCGACGACTTCACAAAAGAAGAGAGACTTTATCTCTTCTCACTCGTGAAAGAACTCAAAGAAGCCTTGAAGAACGGGGACACAAAGAAGGTTGATTCCTTCAGGATCAACGACCCCGACTACGGCATCTATGAGGTATTCCTTGAAGACAGTACCAGAACAAAGGAAAGCTTCAGGAATGCAATCAGCTTCCACCATGCCAAGTCAACACTGATGAACACTGAAAGCTCATCCTTCAACAAGGGGGAGAGTTATGCTGACACCTTCAACACCCTCTGTGGCTACAATAACCGCATATTCATAATCCGCAGCAAGGTTGAGGGTGTATGTGCTTACCTTAAGGACGAATGCGGGGAGTTCGCACTCCGCAACGACCTGGGCTACACCCCGATATTCATCAACGCAGGAGACGGCAAGCATGAGCATCCGACCCAGGAACTCCTTGATGAATACACCTTCCTTGAGGACAACGCATGGGACACTTCCTATCTCCATATAGCACTTGTCGGGGATCTCTATCACGGACGCACCGTCCATAGCAAGGCTGACGGTCTCAAGCTGTGGGATAAGGTCAAGGTGGATCTCATTGCACCACCTGAACTTGCCATGCCACAGAACTACCTTGTAAAAATGAAAGAGAACGGGTTTGAAGTGAGAGTCTTCTCCTCCATCGATGAATACCTCACTGCAGATGATATTGCAACCAAGTGGTATTTCACACGTCCCCAACTTGAAAGGATGGGAGAGAAAATACTCCAGAAGCAGGCAGAACTGAGGTCAACAATAACATTCAGGGAAGACTTAATGGACAAACTTCCCTTAGGTACCAAGTTCTATCATCCCCTTCCAAGGCACAAGGAACACCCGACCATCCCGACATTCCTCGATAAGACACCACTCAACGGCTGGGAGAGACAGTCAATTAACGGCATGTACACACGTATTGTCCTCCTCGGTCTTGTATCGGGAAAGATCGGATCCGACTTTGTCCCTAAGGAGAATCCCCACAAAGAGGTGGAATATGAGTGGATTACAGAAGTGACTCCTACATGCACAAAGAAGAGGGAGATTTCCGAAGGCGTGAACCCCATCAGCGACGGCATCGTCATCGACCACATCCTCTCGGGAGAAGCTCCAGAGGAGATAAGACGCCACATGATTCTAATCAGGCGTGTCATGGGACTGGATGGTCTCAAGGGCGGAGAATGGGTAAGCCAGTCAGCAAACGGAAAGTTCAAGGGCATAATCTTCCGTCCGGGATTCTTCGACCTGGACCATAAGGCTATAAAGAGACTTGCAGCCGTTGCTCCGGGATGCACTCTCAACATAATCGAGAACGGACAGGTCAAAAAGAAAATCAAGACGAAGATGCCGCCGAGGATTTACAACTTTGACGATCTCATGTGCACCAACGATGCATGCATATCGAATGACACACAGTCCGAGCATGTCGGTGCAATGTTCCTCAGAACAAGCGACAACAGATACAGCTGTGCCTATTGCGGAAGAGCACACAGCTTCAAGGAAATATTCAGACACTAGGAGTACAATATGGAAAAGACAAAATACAGTGAAAAACTTGCGTCCCTCGCACTCGATATGGGAGCAATCAGGCTCTCCCCTGCAAAACCGTTCTGCTGGGCAAGTGGCTACTACATGCCAATCTATAATGATAACCGCACCCTTCTCGCCTCACCGGAGGCAAGAGGCCTCATAGCATCGGCTTTCGAGGAGATTCTCTCTTCTCTTAACTTTGATCCTGAGAATATAAGCGGAACAAGCACAGCGGGAATCCCACACGCAACAACACTTGCCGACAGGATGAAAAAGCCCCTGACTTATGTCCGCTCCTCCAACAAGGACCACGGGCTCAAGAACAAGATAGAGGGTCTCGGAAGAGCAAAGTCATATGAAGGGAAGAAGGTTCTCCTCATTGAAGATCTGATCAGCACAGGAGGAAGTTCAATAGCAGCAGTCAAAGCCATCCAGGAAGCAGAGGGTCTTGTCCCCTATTGCCTTGCAATCTTCTCTTACGGCTTCAAAGAATCACAGGAAGCATTCTCCTCACTGGACCCGAAGTGTGAGTATAAGACGATACTCGACTACAATTATGTAATCAACATTGCACTCGAGAGAGGATATATAAAGGATGAAGAGAAACCTGTTCTCCTCGAGTGGTCATCGTCTCCATTTGAATGGGGAGAAAAGCATGGTTTCAAAAAGGAGGAGAAATGATGTATAAGGAACTTCTCAGAAAAAGCGCTGAAAAATCAGGAAACTCAGCATGTATGGGGATTGACCCTAACCTCTCAGCCCTCCCGGAGGGATTGAGAGTTGACGACTTCTTCCTTTCTCTCTTTGAAGAGATGGATAAGCGCAGCCTCAGAGTAGCAGCATTCAAACCGAATATAGGATATTTTGCTAAACTCGACAGACCAAGGGAAGGAAAGTTTGAAGGCTCGATTGCTCTCTCAAAAATCCTCTCCGCTCTCCCGGAAGGCACTCCGTTTATTCTTGATGCCAAGCGTGGAGACATTGCCTCAAGTTCACTCAATTATGCATATGAGGCATTTGAATGCTGGAAAGCCGACTGTGTCACAGTCTCCCCGTACATGGGATCTGATTCAATCAACCCGTTTGTATTGAATTTCCCCGACAAGGGAATATATATTCTGAACCGCACAAGCAACCCCGGAGGAAAAGACCTCCAGAATAAGGTAATGGAAGACGGAAGGCCACTCTATATGACAGTTGCAGAGACCATTCTCAAATGGAAGAAGGAGTACTCGGATAATATTGGGGCAGTGGTCGGAGCCACGAACCTCAGGGAGTTTGAAGATATAGTCTCCCTCTTCAGTGCCGAGGAGATTCCTCTCCTCATTCCCGGAGTCGGAAGCCAGGGAGGAAGTGCTTCTGATGTCATTGCAATAATGGACAGAGCAGGCTATGACCGTACACTGTGCCGTATAAACAGTTCATCGGCTCTTACACATCCGTGGGCAAAGAAGAAGGAAGCTGCACCTGAAAACTGGAAGGATGTATGCATCAGGAATATTGAGACATTCCTTGGAGAGTGTTCACTATGAAGAAAAACTTCCCCTTCTCCCACAGAGGTGAAAGCGTAGCTCTTGCCACAGTCAGCGGGGTTGCCTCCACAAAACCTTCCCTCATAAGGTACTTTGACAGGGAAATGGAAGGCATATCGGTAATAACGACAAAGAGTTTCCAGGTCAGGCCCAATGCCGGTAACAGGGAACCTGTTATATGCGAAGATGAAATCGGAAGCTGGGGTAACAGTGTAGGCCTCAGAAATCCCGGAATGGAAACCGCGCTTGAGGAGATAAAACTTCTCAGAGAAGAAGGAATCAAGAAGTGGCTCAACATTTCACTCTCAGCCGATAACGAGGATGACTTCATAACGCTTATCAAAGCCTTCGGTCCATGGGCAGACTCCGTGGAGCTCAACTTCTCGTGTCCGCATGCAAAGAAAGGCTATGGTGCCTCAATTGGAAGTGACATTACAATAGCTTCCAGCTATGTGAAGACAATCAATGAGGCAACCAAGGACAGAGGATGCCTTCTCTTTGTCAAACTCACCCCCAATTGTGATGATATAGCAGCAATAGCCAAAGCCGTAGTCGATAACGGAGCAGACGGAATTGTTGCCGTCAATACCGTCGGACCGGTCCAGCACATTGAAAGACACACCGGTAAGCCCATTCTCAATAACCCCATCGGCGGAAAAGGCGGAAAGAGCGGAGATGATATCTTTCCTGTTGCACTCAATGCCATAAAAGCAATACGAAAGGCTGTTGGAGAGGATGTACCCATCATAGGGATGGGAGGAGTCAGCGACGGGGAGAGAGCATACAGCCTCATCCAGGCCGGAGCAGACGTAGTCGGAATCGGATCGGCACTCGGGAGAGTCAACCAGAAGAACTGGGACGAATACCTGACAAGAATAAAGTGTGAAGCTGAAAGACTTCTCTCGGGAAAGGAAGCAAATATAAGTTCAAGAAATCTTTTGAGAAAAGAGAAGGCAATGGATTATATCCCACATAGAGTGGAATCTCTTTCGTATCCTTCTCCCGACACCATGATTATGACACTCTCAGGTGAAGTGAAGGATTTCAAGGCAGGAGAGTTCGTCTTCCTGTGGCTCCCGGAATGTGGAGAAAAACCATTCTCCGTTGCAAAAAGCAATCCCCTAACTTTCATAATCAAGAAAAGGGGAATCTTCACTTCCGCACTCTTTGAGAAACTCAAGGTGGGAGACGAAATCTTTATCCGCGGACCTTACGGAGGAGAAGTTGAAATACCCCAGTCAAGGAAAGCTCTCGTTATCCTGGGGGGAACGGGAGAAGCAGTGGCAACACCACTATCTGAGAAGCTGGAGGAGAAGAATATAAAGCCGTACTTCCTAGTCGGGACAAGTGTCAGTGGGAACAGAGGCCTAATGGAGGAAACTCTCAATAAGAAAGGTGAATACAGGTGCATTTCCGATGAAGGAAAACCAGGAAGAGTCCTCGATTACCTCGATGAGACGATTGAACACCTTCTTGAAGACGGAACAGAAAAAGGAGAAATAGCATTCTATCTAATAGGGCCGGAAATCTTCATGAAGAATGCCTCAAAGCTTCTCACAAATAGAGGAATAAACTCCAGGATGATTCTTCTCAGCATGGAGAAGAACAGCATGTGCGGAGTGGGACTCTGCGGAGAATGTGCCTGTGGCTCAAGACTATCCTGCCAATGGGGGACATTCTTCACACTGGAGTTCCTTAATAAAGAGGGTGTCTTATGATAGACCCGCATGTTCACTTCAGAGACTGGAACCAGAAGGATAAGGAGACCATCCTCCACGGAATGAGAGTGGGACTCGAAGCAGGCTTCAACATCTTTCTCGATATGCCGAATACAAATCCTCCCCTCACAACGAAAGAAAATGCGCTGAAGAGGATAGAGGATGGAAAGAAGGCAATAGAGGAATTGAAAAAAGAATACCACAATGAGGATTTACACTACTCCATATACCTGGGCCTAGTTGATAACCCAGCCCAGGTTGAGGAGATGGTCTCTCTTCATGATTCACTCTTTCCTGACGTATGCGGCCTAAAACTCTTTGCCTCCCAGTCGACAGGAAACATGGGAATAACCACCATTGAAGCACAGGAGAGAATATACAGGACACTATCAGAATTGAACTACAGGGGAGTTTTAGCAGTACACTCTGAAAAGGAATCACTCTTCAACAACAATGAGACAGAGCACTCCAGGATAAGAACATCTCTTTCAGAAGTGGGAAGTATAAGCGACCAGATAGAGAATGCAATGAAGTATGGCTTCAAGGGAAGGCTCCACATAGCACACATATCGACAGGGGATGGGATAAAACTGGTTGAAGAAGCCAAAAAGGAAGGAATGGAAATTACATGCGGAGCAACCCCGCACCACTCTCTACTTACCAGAGAAAATGAATCAGTCTTCAGGAAGATGAATCCCCCCCTCAGGGACAGGAAGGACCGCGAGAGTGTACTTGAGGCCCTCTTTGACGGCGAGATTGACTGGGTGGAGAGTGACCATGCCCCGCACACCCTCTCCGATAAGCTTAGAGGCGCGTCAGGAATCCCTGGCTTTGAAGGAATGCTAAGACT
>CAVIAZ010000081.1:0-8128 GCA_963640795.1 bacterium
GCTCAAAGAAAGAGGAAGGGAAAATGAAAATATCGGAAGCAAACTGGGGGATTTTACTGGTAGCAAACGGGGGGATTTTATCAGCAACTTATTTAACTAAAAGAAAAAAGAACTAAATGAGAAAATGACAAAAAGGGATAGAAAAAAATGTACTGAAAACCAAGGCGCAATTGTAGTTGCAGGGCACTGGAATCATGTGATGCTATGGACTATCTGAAACCTACCTCTCTGGCAGAGTTCTCCTCTGCCATTGTTACCTCTCTTTTGAGACTTTATCCAGAATTTCTTTCACAAGTTGATGAACAGTACAGACAGGATAAGATTCAGAGGGTGTTTTTCCTCTTTTCTTTGCTGAGGCCAAATTCCTTTCCGCTATGCGCACAGCTTCATCACTGTCGCCATACTGTAAAAGCTTCTTATAAATATCCTTGTCATTTTTCCGGTATTCCTTACCCGTAACCTTTCCAAATCGCTCTGAAAATTTAGCACAACACGAAATTGAATCTGCGATATATGGCATTTCTCCGAAATAAGCAAACATCCAGATTTCAAAACAGGGATTAGACCATCCAACGTTAATTCCATTTTTCTCCGCAGTCTGAACAATCCCGTTGAAATCCTTCACCTGATCCCGATCAAGGACAATCCATGGGATTCTTTGCTGGGCCTGCATATGGAGCAATTCCATTGTATGTTCTATCAGGTTATACGTGTTTTTTGCTCTCTCAACTTTAATGACAATACGGCTACGAATATCCTCAGGAATACTATTTTTCAGCCCCTCAAAGTAATTCTTCTCGGTTTCTTCAGTGTCTGTCACAATCAGATAATACCCGAGAACAGGTTCTCTTGTACCAAATCTTTGATTACGGTCCTTACGCTTCCCCGCCCTTTTGTCATACCCCCTCTCCTTACTTGGCATTTTTTCCACTCCCTCCAAGCATAACAAGTGACTTCAAAGCAGGAATTCCCCCATAATTACCGACAAGGTAATTCTTAAAAAGGGCTTCATCCCTGCGCACCTTATTGCCTTCCGAATCCTTGAAATCTGCGATTGAATAGAGTGTCGAAACCCCATCCTTATCTTTATCTGTCACCCACAATTCATCACGGCGCAACAAATCATTGGAAAACTGCCATACATCATGACTTGTAAGAAGCAACTGCGCATGATTTACATTAATTTCTGGCAATAGGAATGTTAATATAATGTTCCGAACAAGAAGAGGATGCAACCTGTCATTCAATTCATCTATAAACATAACACTACCATGTTCCAGAACATACTTTAATGGTTTGTATAGGGCAAGCATCTTCCTGGTACCGCTTGACTCATTTCCAATCAGGATGCTCTGCTTTCCTTTTCCGTCTGCCAATTTATGTACTGTATGCACCACATAGGATTTTCCCATTACATCTTCATCAGCCCGCTTTATTTCCTCAATCTCAAATCCGACGATTGACTCGTCAAAAGAAGACAGAAATTTCAGGACATTATCCTGTACAGCTTTGTCAAAAACAAACCCTTCAGGGAAATCTGTTGCTCTTGAAAATTCATCACCTAATGAGGCCAAATGAACGGTTTCTGTATTTGCAAACCAGTCATAAACAGCTGCCAGTTTTGCAATTTTAAGCTTAGTTCCTAGAGAGACAACCAATGATTCGTCCTGAAGAGCTGTCTCCAGATTCTCTACAGCATTTGCAGAAAGTCCGTCAGCCAGCAGTCCTTCCCCTTTTTTCCTGTAGAATATTCTGCGGTACTCGTTCCTTGCAGTTTTAGCTTTCGAATAAAGCCATTCTTCCAATATTTCAGATCCTTTAATAAGGAAACCATACTGATATGTTTTTTCCTTACCATCAGCATTGTCCACATAAAAAACCTCAAATTCAGTGGGCTCATGCCGACTTGACTGATCAAAAAGATAAGGTACCGCTTGCGGGATTTCGCTGTTCTTCCTGTTATTGCTACCACCGTAAAAAAATGAATTCAACACATAATCCCGCATGAAAGAAAAGGCATCATATACATTTGATTTACCACTGGCATTCGCTCCGTAGATTGCAGACACAGAGAGCAACTTCTCGCCTCCTGTTCTCACTACATGTGACGGGTGCTCTGTAATTTTGGTTGCTGTCATATCAAGAGAGGTTTCATCTCTGAATGACTTGAAATTCTTGAAATTGAATTGAATCAGCATTATACGCTCTCCCTTACGATTGAATATAGCATAAAAACCAGTAAAGGCAACATCTAATTTCAGGTTTTCTGCAATTAGATGTAGACTTTTCTCTAAAATTCAGAAAAACCACATTTATAAGAAGAGTTCAGGCTCTCTACGCCGCAGAAAGCATCTGCTGAGAAATGAGGACAGGAACACTGCTGTTTCCTTCGGAATTTTTCTTGAGAGCGACGGGCAGACGGAGACGCAACGCATACATGATATACATCTTGTGCTGTCTGTTATGTACGGGTCCTCCCTACTAATTGCCCCAGCCGGGCAGGAGCGGGCACACTTCATGCACTTTGTGCATGTATCATCAGGAAGAGGAGGAGTATTTCTTCCATTGTCCCCTTTGTACGGTCTGTTACCCGGAATTGCCGGCTTTGAGAAATCGTTTCTCCCGAGCTTGTCTTTGATCATTTGAGAGAAGGAGTTGAGTTTAATCCTGTCTTCCTTGTCAGGTCTCCCATTTGCAAGTGACCTCAGCTCGGAGTGCTCTGCAATTGCGGCTGTGGCGGCAATAACCCGGAACCCTGCCTTTTCTACTGTGTCCAAAAGTTCTATTAGCGTATCTTCATACTCCCTGTTGCCGTATACAGCAAGTAATAACTGCCTTTGCCCCATTGCCACAGCATTTCAATATTCTCTCCCGGGCAAGGGACGGAACACGTCCCCTGAATGAGGGGACGCTTATAAACACCAGATCCTGGGAAGAGAAAACAGGATGAACAATCTCATCTTCAGGCACACACAATTCATACTCCCCGACATTGCCGAAGGCTGATGCAAGAAAGCGTGTTACCCTTTGGGTCCCTCCGGTGGGACTGAAGACAAGACTATATATCATCGGGGTGTGCTCACTTCTTCATCGCAGAGGCTATCTCAGAGGCAAGTTTTGCATTGTTGAGCACAAGCTTGATGTTAGCTTCAAGGCTCTCTCCTCCGGTAAGCTTCTGGATTTTGTCCAGGAGGTACGGAGTAGTCTCCTTTCCCTTGATTCCGAGTTTCTTCATCTCTTCAATTGCAATATCGATTTCCCTGTTGATATACTCTGCATCCATTGAATACTCCTCGGGAATCGGGTTTGTGACAAGAAGGCCGGTATTCGGGAAGATTTCCTTCTGAGCCATCCATGATGATGCGATTTCAGCCGGGGTATCGAGTCTCCAGGTAACCTTGAGGCCACTCTGGCGTGTATAGAAAGCAGGAAGTTCATCTGTACCATACCCAACAACATTGACACCCTTTGTTTCCAGATATTCCATAGTAAGAGGCAGATCAAGGATAGCCTTTGCGCCTGCACAGACGACAAGGACCCCTGTCTTTGTGAACTCGTCGAGATCAGCCGAGATATCGAAAGAGGTTTCAGCTCCGCGATGGACACCGCCGACACCACCTGTTGCAAATATGTCGATACCTGCAAGGGAAGCAATAATCATTGTTGCAGCAACTGTCGTAGCCCCGTCCTCTTTCTTCGCAATGATGGTCGGGATATCTCTTCTGCTAGTCTTTGTGATTTGAAGGCCCTTCTTTCCGAAGTATTCTATCTCATCCTTCGTAAGTCCTGCTTTCAGTCTTCCGTTGATAATTGCAATTGTGGCAGGAACTGCACCGTTCCTTCTCACCTCATCTTCAACCATGAGTGCAGTCTCAACATTCTTCGGATAAGGCATACCATGAGAGATGATTGTGCTCTCAAGTGCCACAACCGGCTTGTTTTCAGCTAAAGCCTCACGTACCTCATCAGAATAATCCAGGTATTTCATCATAAGTTTCTATCTCCTTCATTATTTTATATATACTCTCCCGCTTCATCTCCTTGGAGACTGTATCGGGGGATTTGATTGTAATTTCACTTGCTGCAGTGGCACATCCAAGGGCCTTCCTTTCGTCCCCCCACTCCAGAAGTCCATAAGCAAAGCCCGCAAGGAAGCTGTCACCCGCTCCCGTGGTATTAACACACTCCACATCCCGGGAAGGACAATATATCAACCTGCTTTTCGAAGCATAGACAGAGCCCCGCTTTCCAAGTGTCAGGAGGACAGCACCAAGGCCTCTATCAAGAAGACTGTGAAGAGCTTTTATCAACTCCCCGTTGCTGTCGATTTTCCTTCCGTAAAGATACTCAAGTTCCATAAGGTTCGGTTTGAAGACATCAATATGTTCAAAGGACGGGATGAGTCTCTCCACCTTCAGTGTTGAGACGGCATCTGCCAATACGGGACCATGGGCATACTTACACACTTCCTCTATTGTAGTGCTGTTGAGATTTGCCTCAAGAAGTACACATTCACCCGTCTCTATCACAGACCTCTTTCCTTTGATGAATCCACCATCCAGTCTCTTTATGTTCTCCATGTCATTGACTGCAACATACATATCACCATTGGGTGCTGCCACATAGAGATAAATGTCACTTCGTTCTGTTGTGAAGAGAGAGTGGCTTATATCCATTGAAAGGGAAAGATTTTCCTTCAGGACATTCCCGAAGACATCTCCACCGATTGCAGTGATGAAAGAGACATCTTCCCCAAGCAAAGAGAGATTGAGGGCAATGTTATGTCCCACTCCCCCGGGAGAGAATGTAACCTTCCCTATATTTGAATCTTTTTCGACAATCTCGGAGTACGATTCTCCCGAGAGGTCAGTGTTCGTTCCGCCGACTACAACCACTTTGTGTTTCATAGGTGGAATTATAGCGCAAAGGGAAAGAAAAATCCCCTGCCTCAACCACATCAAAGCAGGGGAAAGGAGAATTTTGTATGTAATCAGTCTACGAGAACAACTTCGCCGTTCGGATAATGTTCCTCAACATAAGCTTTGACTTCATCGCTCTTGAGAGCATTAACAAGGGCGATGACTGCTGGGTTGTTTTCGTTTCCTTCCTTGACTGCAATTACATTTACGTACGGAGAATCAGCACCTTCAACATAGAGACCGTCACGTGTAGCGACTAGACCTGCCGGGATAGCGTAGTTGCCGTTGATTACAGCTGCATCAACATCGCTGAGAACTCTCGGAAGTGTTGCTGCCTCGATTTCAGAGAACTTGAGATTCTTCTCGTTCTTCTCTATATCGAGAGGAGTTGCCTCGAGGCCTACACCGTCCTTCAGGGTAATCAGACCAGCAGACTCAAGAAGGAGGAGAGCTCTTCCTTCGTTTGTCGGGTCATTGGGGATGGCGATTGTAGCGCCTGATGGAATATCACTAAGAGAAGAATACTTTGAAGAATAGAGTGCGATAGGCTCAATGTGGATTCCGCCTGCATTCACCAGATGATATCCATGCTCTGTGTTGAATGATTCAAGGTACGGGATATGCTGGAAATAGTTAGCGTCGATTTCACCATATTCAACAGCATCGTTAGGTGTCACATAGTCTGTGAATTCCTTTACTTCAAGGGTGATTCCCTGTGCTGCAAGATCATCAACTACGAGGTTGAGAAGAGTTGCATGAGGCTCCGGAGTTGCGCCTACGACAAGCTTTGTTGTCGAAGATGAGGACTTTGTCTCACTTGCACCGCTTGCAAAGACAGTTGTGAGAGCGAGTAATACGATAAGAGATAATGCGATAAGTTTTTTCATTTTATATTTCCTTTAAAAAATTCATAAGAGCGAGTTTTCCCTGAGGGTTAAACATTCAATAATACAGATAGGTGGTAAGTTAAATAGAATATGTTATGCCCAGAAGGGCATCATCATGGAGGACATCATATAACACATAGAAAGAGATGATTTTTTCATTGTTCTATATCCTCCAGATAAATCTTGGACAAACTATATACAAAAATTAAATATTTATGCAAGTGTTTTGCAATATTTTTTATAATTTCTTTCTCTTCGGCATTGAAAATCATCACCGTTTCTCGAGAGAAGCCTAATGATTATTGGAAATAATTCCTTGCAAATACTGAAGATATTTTCTACAAAAAAGAGGAGAGAACATCGCCCTGGCAGATGCCTCTCCTATATGTCTATCTCCTTTTCAGGAGCGCAGATGATATCTTATTCCCGGCAAACTGGATTATTTCAACAAGAAGTATGGTGACTATGACAGCCGCAGCCATGACATCGGGTCTGAAACGCTGGTAGCCGTAGCGGATGGCAAGATCTCCCAGTCCTCCTCCCCCGATTGTCCCGGCCATAGCCGAGTACCCGATAAGGTTGATGACAGTAAGCGTGATCCCGCTGACCAGTCCCGGAAGAGCCTCAGGGAGCATCACCTTCCAGATTATCTGCCAATTGGTTGAACCCATTGCCTTGGCAGCCTGGATGACTCCCGGGTCAACCTCAACAAGGCTTGTCTCAATTACACGAGCCACAAAAGGAGCTGCAGCTATTGAAAGAGAGACTACAGCAGCTTTTGTTCCTATTGTAGTCCCAAGGATCAGACGTGCTACAGGCATCAGGACAATCATAAGAATCAGAAACGGAAAAGACCTGAGGATATTTACAACTCTGCTTAATACTTCGTTGAGTACGGGACGGGGAATTATACCACCCTTCTCCTCCTTGTCGGTAACATGGAGAAGTACCCCCAAGGGAAGACCGAGAATAAGGGAAAACAGAGTAGAGAAGAATACCATCTCCAAAGTCTGGCCGGTGCTTGTCAGGACAAGTTTCATTATCTGCGAATTCATGACCTTTCCTCCTCTATTTCCATTGTTTTCTCTATCGATACTCCAAGTTCTCTTATCTTCGCTATCGCTTTCTTTCTTGTCTCTTCATCCGGCCCTATATCGAGAACCATGACACCATAACGCTTGCTGTCTATGTACTGGACTCCTGCTGCCATGATATTGAACATAGCCCCGGTTGTTGCTGTCACCTGGCTGATTACAGGCTCTGCAGTCGTTGTCGAACTGAAGCGTAGAGTATAGTGGCCCTTCCTGTCGGAGAAGTTGACAATGGAGTCCTTGAGAGTCGTCAGGTTCGATATAAAGTCCTTGGTGACATCACTCTTCGGAGAGGAGAAGATTTCGCTAACGCTTCCCTCCTCAACGACACGCCCTGAATCAAGGACAGCCACCCTGTCGCAGGCATCCCTCACGACTTCCATCTGGTGGGTAATCATCACAACAGTAAGATTCATCTTCTTCTGGATTTCCTTAATCAGGGCAAGAATAGCCCTTGTAGTCTGCGGATCCAGGGCGGAAGTCGCCTCATCACAGAAGAGGATATCGGGTTCAGTGGCAAGGGCACGGGCAATGGCAATCCTCTGCTTCTGCCCTCCCGAGAGAGTAGACACCGGAGCATCCTCCCTTCCCTCGAGTCCTACAAGCTTTATAAGTTCGCTAACTCTCTGTTTTATATAAGCCCTGTCCTTGTGACATATTTCCATAGGGTAGGCAATATTCTCGCCAGCAGTACGGGATGAGAAGAGATTGAAGTTCTGGAAAATCATCCCGATTTTCCGCCTCTCTTCAATAAGCTCCTTCTTGGAGAGGTTGTCTACCCTCTTCTCCCCATAGTAGACTTCGCCCTCATCAGGCTTCTCCAGCATGCTGATAAGTCTCACAAGGGTACTCTTTCCAGCCCCGCTCTTTCCGATTATTCCATATACTGTATTGGAAGGTATCTCAAGCGATACGTCCTCAACGGCGTGAAGTGTTCCATACACACGCTTGAGATTCTTAAGTCTTATTCTCATGAGTGTTATATATAGCAAGTTTTATAAAATTATCCAACAAGAAAATCATCTAACAAAATAAGATAAATAACGTATATAATGTTGAAGAACAACAAAAGAAGGTAAAGCAATGATTGACAAAGTCCTATTGAAGAAGGTCCGGAACGTGAAATCCGTTGATGAACTTATAGAAAGTGCATCAAAGGAAGGAATAACTCTCTCTCAAAAGGATGCAGACAAGTACTTCAACAGTCTTATCAGAAAAGGTGAAATGAGCG
>CAVIAZ010000082.1:0-8108 GCA_963640795.1 bacterium
CTTGTTGTCGAGCTCAAGTGGGATAAAGACGCTGAGAGTGCAATCGACCAGATAAGGGAGAAGAAATACCCTGACTCGATAAAAGAGTACACGGACAACATCCTCCTGGTGGGCATCAACTACGACAAGAAGACAAAGAAGCACGAATGCAGGATAGAGAAGCTCTGAAAGTTCTCAGTGGCCATTGTTTTTTATTATCTCTCCGGGCTTCCCTGTACATTTGCCTAATTCAGTTCAGTAACGGGTGGCAAAGAGTTATATCCCATTCCTGTGCGATTGATTATCTGCCCATATTTTCTGTATTTGTCTGATTTTGGAACCTCCTGGTGGATTGATATCTTTTTTGTTCTATTTATTGTTGCCTACCAAACACTTTATTTATTATATTTTCACCATAACGATAATAATTAAATGGAGGTAGTCATGGGTTTTGGCAAACAGCTGAAAGAAGTAGCCATGTCTGTCCTGCCGATAGTCGTAATTGCGTCTGTCCTCGGCTGGATATTCGGTATCTTCACTCTATCCCTATTTGTTCAATTCTTATTCTCTGCTCTTCTGGTGGTCTTTGGGCTCACTCTGTTCCTCCTTGGTGTCAACGTCGGGTTTCTTCCCGTCGGCAATCATCTTGGAGCAATGATTACACAGAAGAAGAATGTTCCGCTGCTGGTGTTCTCGGGAATAGGACTTGGTATTCTGATTACTCTGGCAGAGCCTGATGTAAAGGTCCTTGCTGACCAGGTGGCCTCAATGAAGAGTGGCCTGAGTTCGTCTCTTCTTGTCCTCATAATAGCTGTCGGGGTCGGACTCTTCATGGCAATAAGCTATGTCAGGGCATTGACGAGATTTTCGCTCAAGATAACCATGGCTGTCGGGGTCGGACTTATGTTCCTTACTGCCTCTTTCTGTCCGGAGTTCTTTGTCTCTGTCGGCTTTGATGCCGGCGGTGCAACGACAGGCCCTATGGCTGTGCCGTTCATCATGGCATTGGGAATGGGAGTTGCATCGGTACACGGGCACCATGAGGAGGATTCCTTCGGTTACACGGGAATCGCATCAATCGGACCTGTCCTGGCTGTTCTTGTATTCGGCGCATTCATGGGAAGTGGAGGAAGTATTGTAACAGAGGAGAGTGCAGCAGTGGGGATGCTTGAACTCTTCGGGGAGGTTGCACTCTCTGTCACGAAGTCCCTTCTTCCTCTTGTCATCATATGTATACTTGTGCAGGTTTTCTTCATGAAGCTTCCCAGAATCAGGGCGACAAGAATGTACATGGGTATATTCTACTCTTATGTGGGTATCACACTCTTCCTCTTTGCTGTAGAGTCTTCCTTCATGAGTGTTGCACGTCTTCTGGGAACCACAATGGCCCAGACAAGCCCCGGCATCTTGATTCCTATCGGGCTTTTATTGGGTGCATGTGTAGTCCTCGCAGAGCCTGCCATCTGGGTCCTTACCGAGCAGGTAGAAGAGGTAAGTGAAGGAAAGATAAAGAGATTTGTTCTTCTTGCTTTCATTGCCATCGGCGTTGCCTGTGCTGTAATGCTAAGCATGATCCGTATCCTCAACGGAACATCGATATGGTGTTTCCTCCTTCCGGGTTACGGAATAATCCTTGCACTTTTGCCGTTTGTGCCTACACTTTTTGTAGGAATCGGTTTTGACTCCGGTGGAGTTGCAACCGGACCTATGAGTTCAACATTCCTTCTTCCCTTTGTCTCGGGAGCGGCTTCTGTCCTTGCGGCAGACCCTGCCAGCATGGCTTTTGGAATGATTGGCCTCATTGCCATGATGCCTATCCTGGCAATTGAGATTCTTGGACTTGTCTTCTCCCTTAAGGTCAAGAAAGGGCAGAAGAAACTGGAGGCAGAAAATGAGTAAAGGCAAGATGCTTTTCGGCATTGTGAATAAAGGCGAAGCGGGAAAACTGATGGACAGTCTCCGTGCTTCTGGTGCCTATGGCGGAACTGTGATGTATGCACAGGGTACGGCTCCTTCATCGATTATGTCGATGCTCGGACTCGGTGACAGCAAGAAGGAGATATTGCTCTCCATGCTGACCGAGGAAATTGAGGGAGAATGTCTGGAAGGGCTTAAAAAGTGCAAATGCAAGGGTGTGGTCGCACTTCTTGGCGAAAAAGGAGAGAAAAGTATGAATGACAAAGATTTATTGATGATTCAGGTTATATGTGAAAACGGCTACGCTGATGATATCATGGCAGCGGCGAGGAAGGAGGGTGCCAAGGGAGGCACTGTCCTCAAGGGGCACGGCACTGCAAAGGAAGGCGATACACAGTTCTTCGGCTATCCGATTACTGCCGAGAAGGAAGTTCTTGTGATAGTCGAGGAGAAGGCAAAGGCTGAGAAGATTATCTCTGCTATCGACAATCTCCCGTTCCTAAAGCAGAAGGGTAAGGCTGTCATCTTCTCGCTTCCCGTTGCACACTTCAGCACAATCGGCTAGAAATAAGTAGATTCTGTGAAGATTGGCTCTCTGAAAAACGGGGAGCCGTTTTTCTTTGATTTTGTTGTTGACTATTTGTTTTCATTTAATTAATTAAATATATGTTTCGATAAAAATCATTATCGACTTCACTTAGTATTTTTGAGGTATTATTTAAATTGATTAAACAACTTTTTTCCCGTGTAAGGGAGTATAAAGGTAAGGCGATGATTACGCCGGTCTTCATGGTGCTTGAGGTCCTGATGGAGGTCCTCATCCCTGCTATTATGGCCCAGATAATCGATGTCGGTGTTGCAAATATGGATATGAAGATGATCCTCATCCTCTCTGTGATGCTTGTTGTGTCAGCACTTCTTTCCCTGACATTCGGCATCCTCGGAGCACGTTTCGGATCTGTTGCCGCAGCAGGTTTCTCGACTAATCTCCGTCACGACCTGTACGACAAGATTCAGTCTCTCTCCTTTTCCGATATCGACAAATTCTCATCCTCAAGTCTCATAACAAGGCTTACAACCGATGTGCAGAGAATCCAGATGCTCTTCTCGATGTCCATAAGGATGTTTGTCAGATCCCCTATGATGCTTATATTCGCATCAATCATGGCGCTCCGTAACGGCGGTTCGCTCTCCCTGATTTTCCTTGCAGTAATCCCGATTGGGGCAATCGGCGTCTACATAATGACGCATAAGACCCACAGGTATTTCACTGCAGCATTCAAAGGCTTTGACAGATTCAACCAGGTCGTTGGGGAGAATCTCTCAGGAATCAGGACAGTCAAGGCATTCGTCAGGGAAGAGAAGGAGAAGGAGAAGTTTGACGAGAGTGCAGGATATATAAGAGATAACTTCGAGAAGGCTGAGAAGATGATGGCCATGATGAATCCTCTTGTCATGTTCGTCTCTTACGGCTGTATGATTGCTATATCATATTTCGGGGCTAAATTGGTGAATACCGGGAACATGGACACCGGGTCATTGATGAGTATCTACACATATTCCACCCAGATTCTCTCATCTCTCATGATGACGGGAATGATTATCGTAATGTACACGATGAGCAGACCGAGCATGGAAAGGGTGAGTGAAGTTCTCTCGTATGAGCCGACGATGGACAGCAACGAGAACGGACTTAGTGAGGTTCCTGACGGTTCTGTTGTCTTTGACCATGTCTCATTCGGATACAATTCATCCTCTTCTGTTCTCAAGGACATTAACCTTGAGATAAAGAGCGGGGAGATGGTAGGTGTCATCGGAACTACCGGAAGCGGGAAGACTACACTTGTCTCATTGATTGCCAGACTCTATGACCCGACATCGGGGTCTGTCAGGGTTGGCGGCCACAGAACGGATGAATACAATCTCAAGGCTCTCAGGGACAGTGTCTCTGTTGTTCTCCAGAAGAATACTCTCTTCAGCGGTACCATTGCAGAGAACCTCAGATGGGGAAATAAGGAGGCAACACTTGAGGATATGGAGAAGGCCGCATCAATTGCTTCTGCACTTCCTTTCATCAAAGAGAAGGAAGGTGGCTTTGATGGTATTGTCGAGCAGGGTGGAACTAACTTCTCCGGTGGGCAGAGACAGAGACTGTGTATAGCACGTGCCCTCTTGAAGAACCCGAAGATCCTCATCATGGATGACTCGACATCTGCTGTCGACACGGCAACGGACAGGGCCATCAGAGAGGCTTTGAGACAGGATGTAAACTCAATGACAAGGATAATCATCAGCCAGCGTGTGTCATCAATCGAGGACGCTGACAAGATTATTATTATGAATAACGGCATGATTGAGGATATAGGGACACACGATGAGCTCCTGGAGCGTAATGCCGGATACAGAAATCTCTATGAGACACAGACAAGGAGGAACGCATAATGCCGGGACCAAACAGAGCAGCTATGAGAAATATGCCTAAGGCAAAGAATCCTGCAGCGTCTTTCTCGAGACTCATGAAATTCGTCTTTGAAGGAAAGTGGGCCTACATTTTTCTTATTCTGGTTTGCATTGTGCTGTCAGCACTTGCAACTACATATTCGGCACAGTTTATCGGTGATTTCATCGATAATATTGTAATCCCTCTCAAGGGAGTAGAGAACCCGGACTTCACTCCGGCCCTGAAGGAATTGGGGAAGTTTGCACTTGTCATTCTTGTCGCAATCTTTTCTTCCTTTATCTCTTCATGGGTGATGGTAGGAATTTCCCAGGGTGCAATCTACAGGATGAGAACCGAGATGTTTCAGAGGCTTGAGAGTCTTCCTCTCTCGTACTTTGACCAGAATGCAAGAGGTACCATAATGAGTACCTTCAGTAACGATACAGATACCATCAACCAGCTTGTGTCGAACGGACTGGTACAGCTCCTGACTGCAGGAATTACCTTGGTGATGGTGCTGTTTTCTATGTTTAGAAACAGCCTCGTTCTGACTGCAATTGTGATTGCATTCATATTTATAACCTTCTTTGCAACAAGCCGTGTAGGTTCGAAGAGCGGTAAGTATTATGCTGCCCAGCAGAAGGACCTTGCCGATGTGAACGGTTTCATCGAAGAGATGATCAACGGTCAGAGGGTAATCAAGGTATTTACCCATGAAGAGGAGAGCAGGAAGGCCTTCGAGAAACTCAATGAGAACCTGAATGTTTCGATGGCACAGGCAAACAGCTGGGCCGGGAGCATGGGGCCACTCAACAACAACCTCGGACATCTGCAATACGTCGTGCTTGTTCTCTTTGGTGCAGTTGCAATCATTAACAATCCGCTTGTCTATACAATCGGAGGTCTTGCGGCATTTTTGCAGCTGAGCAAGTCATTCTCGAACAACATATCACAGATATCGCAGCAGGCAAACAACGTCCTTGTCGCCCTTGCGGGAGCCGAGAGGGTTTTTGAGCTGATGGACCAGAAGAGTGAGGAAGACAATGGTAAGATTACCCTTGTGAGAGTCTCCGGTCATGATAGTGATATGCACGAGGTGGAGAATAGCACAGGTAAATGGGCCTGGAAGAGAGACGGGGAGCTGATTCCGTTCAGGGGAAGCGTCATCATGAAGAATGTTGACTTCGCCTATGTTCCGGGACAGCCTGTCCTCCACGACATATCACTCTACGCAAAGCCCGGTCAGAAGATAGCCTTCGTAGGTGCAACCGGTGCCGGAAAGACGACAATTACGAACCTTCTCAACCGTTTCTACAACATTGAGAAGGGAGAGATTACGATTGACGGCTTAAATATAATGGATATGGCGCTCCCATCGTTGAGACGCAGCATGGCAATGGTTCTGCAGGATACAAACCTCTTTACAGGTACAATCAGGGACAACATACGCTATGGACGCCTTGATGCGAGCGATGAGGATATAGTGAAGGCAGCAAAGCTTGCCAATGCCCATGAATTCATAATGATGATGCCTGACGGTTATGATACTGTGATAACCAACAACGGAGAGAACCTCTCACAGGGACAGCGCCAGCTTCTCTCGATTGCCCGCTGTGCAGTCGGGAACCCGCCTATCCTTATAATGGATGAGGCAACAAGCAGTATCGACACACATACCGAGGCTCTTGTCCAGTCAGGTATGGACAAACTCATGGAGAACAGGACGGTATTCGTCATTGCACACCGCCTGAGTACGGTACGCAACAGCAATGCCATCATGGTTCTCGACCATGGAAGGATAATAGAGAGGGGAGACCATGACGACCTCATAAAACAGAAGGGCGTCTACTACTCGCTCTATACTGGTAGCACCGAACTCAGCTGACAGCAACCCTTGCGTGAAAAAGCGCAGGGGTTTTTCTTTTTCTGTGTTTGCAAGCTAATATATATACATGGCTGACAAGGTTTATCTCTGTATTGATCTCAAAAGTTTCTATGCCTCCGTCGAATGTGTCGAGCGGGGGCTGGACCCGATGACGACCAACCTTGTAGTTGCAGATCCCGAGCGAAGTGACAAGACTATATGCCTGGCAGTCTCTCCCTCCATGAAGGCATTGGGGGTGAAGAACAGGTGCCGTGTCTTCGAAATCCCGAATAATATAAAATATCTGATGGCACCACCGAGAATGCAGAAGTACATTGACTATGCAGCTGAAATCTATGGGGTGTACCTCAAGTATCTTGCCCCTGAGGATATCTACGTGTACTCCATAGACGAGGTCTTCATGGACATAACGCTCTATCTTGAGCGATACAATATGACAGCAAGGGAGATGGCCGTCTTTCTGATGAATGAGGTGAAGAGGGAAGTGGGAGTGAGGGCCACGGCGGGAATCGGCAGCAACCTCTACCTGTGTAAGATTGCACTCGATATTACAGCAAAGCACTCTCCTGATTTCATCGGTGAACTTGACGAGGAGAGCTTCAGGGAGAAACTCTGGGACCATACACCCCTTTCTGATTTCTGGAGGATAGGAGGCGGGATTGAGGAACGCCTTCACAGAATGGGCCTTTACACAATGAGGCAGATAGCATTCTGTCCGGAGGATATCCTCTACAATAAATTCGGAGTGGATGCCGAGATAATGATTGACCATGCATGGGGGAGGGAAAGTGTCACAATAGAGGATATACAGAAATATAAGCCGAAGGGAGCAAGTATAACATCCGGGCAGGTATTGATGCGGGATTATTCATTCCTGGAGGCTGAACTTGTCCTCAAGGAGATGTCGGATGAAATAGCCATGACGCTCTCATCAAAGCATAAGAGGGCCTCCTCATTCGGCCTTGCCGTCGGATATTCCTCCCGTGACGGGGGTGCAATGAGCAACGGCAGTGGAACAATATCATCTGCAACCCAGTCAGACAGTACAATCCGCCGTGTCTACCTCGATATCTTTTCACGTATTGCAGACAGAACAAAGCTAATAAGGCGTTTTTATCTCACAGCATCGTCCCTGGAGGATGACAGCGAAGAAAGACAGCTGGACCTCTTTCTTGATACAGAAGAGGAGGACAGGAAGAACCGTATCCAGCAGGCAGTCCTCTCCATCAAGGACCTCTATGGGAAGAACAGTATTGTAAAGGGAATGGACTACATGGAAGGTGCTACGACAAGGGAGAGGAATATGCAGATAGGAGGACATAAAAGAGGTGAGTGAGCATATGAAAATGCCCATTGAGAGGAGGGCCAAGATCTTCCTTCCATTTGCTGCTGTAAAGGGACTCGACGAGGCACTTGAGAGAAAGCGGGAGGAGAGACTTATGGAGGACAGGATAATCCTCTCTGAAGACGGGGAGATGGAAGTTGATGCTGTTCTCAATGAAATAGGGAAGGGTGACACTGTCCGTGCAACCTTCTATGACGGGGGAAGGTACCGTATCATAGAGGGGAGGATAACGAAAAAGGATGAGAAGGAAGGCTGTATTATCCTGGAAAATAGTCCGGTCATCTCTTTTAAAGATATGAGGTCAATAGAAAAGATAGCGGATAAAATCAGACAGAATGGGGCTGAAAAGCACATTTTTTGATAAGATGGGTGGCTCTGCACTATATCTTCCAACGCAGAAGCGTGTATACTCCAAGAAGGATTCAAGGAAGAGAGCATTTTTTTTCTGTTTTGAGTGATTTTTTTTCTAACAGAATCTTTAGAGTGGCGTATATATTAATGTAACGCGGAGTAAAGAATGGTTGAAGAGAGATTAAAATCCT
>CAVIAZ010000083.1:0-7916 GCA_963640795.1 bacterium
CTATCCTGTAGCTGACCATTGGTCAGTCATTCTCAGAAACAGATATGTTGCAGGGTACCCGATCAACAAGAAGGTTGAACTTATGAGTGATTCGAAAGTAGATGCCAGGGCGAAGCAGGGCCACTCGATGAATACTATCGGCATTGAGTATGAGTATCCTGTGGAGACTCTCGGAAACTGGATTACCCCTTATGCCTCACTGGGGCTGGGATACATGAGATGGAACCTGACATTCCTGACGAACATGATTGAGTCGCAGGCATTTCCGGCAATAAACTATGGCCCTTCAGGTTTGGGTCAGGAGGGGCCTGACTACTCGTTTGTTGTAGATGCGGAGGCGGGGATTACCTTTATTCCCGAAGGGCTCATTTCATTTAACAGTACTTCTCTCTCACTCTCTGTCTTTGCTGGCATGTTATATGTCACGGGAGAACATGTTGATTTCTACCGTTCTCTTGCTGAATCAGAGGGGGAGGAATGGGTGATTGAGAGCAATACAGACTGGAACTGGAAGAGGAACTTCATCTTCCGCTGGGGACTGTTACTTAATTTCGGCTTCGATATTTAACCAGGCCTGGAGAAAAGGGTAGGCAAAAAACCATAAGTTAGAGTAAACTAACCATACAGGAAGGAAATGGGTAGTTTTACTTTTCTTTCCTTCAGGAGAGAGTATGGTTTTCAGAACACTTGGCGACAGGAAGAATCCCGCCGTTCTCTTTTTTCATGCAATGGGCGTAACAGGGGACAGTTCTGTCCCCGTGGCAGAGTACCTCAAGGATGATTACTTTGTAATTCTTCCGACTTCCACTGTCTACTCGAAGGGGCAGAAGTACATCTCAAAAGAGGATGAGGTAAGTCAGGTTGTGTCTTTTCTCAACAGTGTTGGTGTTGACAGGCTGGAGCTTCTGGTCTCCTCCTCGCTGGGAGCAGATCTGGCCTCTGCATTCCTCTCAAGGAGCAAAATTGAAGTTAAACATGCATTCTTTGACGGCGGACAGTTTGCAAGAATCGGTAAAGGGACAAGAAGAATCATGGTGCCGTTCCTCTACTTTGCAATAAAGAGCCTATATTGGTCAAAGGGAAAGACGCTGGGTAAGATTATGTGGTGCGATGACGAAGCAATAAAGCCTTACTTCATTAAGGCGGGAGAAGCACTCACTTACTCCAATCTCCACCGCCAGATGATGGACAGCCTTGAGAATAAACCGTTCCCTCACTTTAACAACATAAAGGAAGAAAACTGTTTCTTCGAGTTCGGATCTGTTGAGGAACATTTCAAGTACAGGGAGAGTGTTATGGCGTCCTATCCGGAGGGAGTGTTCCCTGTTTTCAGAGGATATAACCACATGGAGTACCAGATAAAGGATCCTGAGGGGTTTGCACATATGCTGTGCTGTATAATGAAGGATGGCAGGATGCCGGATCTTCCTTTTCTTGAGCTTGAGGCCTGATTTCTGAGGGGAAGAAAATGTCAGATTCACTATACCTATGTGAAACCCCCATGCTCGATTACTCATCTCCCCTGATTCTAGAGCTTGTGGAGAGCAGGGGATGGAAAAGTGAAGAGAAAACAGAGAGGGTGAAAAGCATCTATGATTATGTCAGGGATGAGATTCTCTTCGGCTACAACAGCAGCGACTCTATTTCTGCCTCCCGTGTTCTCTCTGATGGATACGGCCAGTGCAATACCAAAGCGACACTTTTCATGGCGCTTCTCCGTTCGTGCAATGTGGAGTGCCGTATACACGGTTTCACTATTGATAAAAAACTCCAGAAGGGTGCTGCAACCGGGCTGGTGTACCTACTGGCTCCGGAGGGAATCTTTCACAGCTGGGTTGAAGTGAAACTCGGCGGTGTATGGTATTCTCTTGAGGGCCTTATACTCGATAAAGCCTATCTTGAGGGGCTCAGGAGGAAATTTCCGTCTTACCGGGGGCCTTTTACAGGGTATGGTGTAGCCGTCCGGGACTTTAATGACCTCCACCTCGATTTCAGTCTTTGTGATACTTATATCCAGAGTGATGGGATAACCGCAGACTTGGGGATATATGACTCTCCGGATGAGCTTCTCTTGAAGCATCACCAGAAGATGTCACAATTGAAGGCGTTCCTCTACAGCCACATAGGACGGCACCTGATGAACAGGAATGTGAGAAGAATAAGGGGAAGATGAATACTCCTCTTTCCTCTTATGGCTTTTGTGTTACAATCAGGAGAGTGGGGGTATGGAGGTAATATGAAGAGGATAGTCACACTTGTGGCAGTCTGTTTTTTCGCTTTGACTGTGGTGGTGGCAGGAAGTGCCAACTGGCAGAAAATATATTCTGTGGATGATCCGGTATATGACTGGATTGTGGATCTTTCGCTTCTGACAGGGCACTCGCTCCCGAGTACAACCGGTCCCTGGAGTGGTTCCGAACTCAAGGCAATGATAGCAAAAATCGATTATGAGACGCTTGACGGGTATGAGAAGGAATTATATGAGAAGATTAGTTCTATTCTCGACACAGATGCCTCTTCTCCTGTCTTCAGGGCCAGCCTTGAGATAGCTCCTGAGTTCTATATAAACTCCAATTACTCATCATCATTCTTCCAGACAAGAGATAACTGGTACCGTGGATGGAGTCAGCAGAAACAGCTTCTGAACATAATCACAGAGGAGCACGTAGGAAACAATTTCTACGGCTATTTCAACTTTTCCCTTGGGACTGCAAAGGATCATACTACCCGTTCCTTCGGAGACAGTGTGCTGTGGAGCAATATCCCATTCTTACTTCAGAATGACATGAAGCAGCTTGACTTCAACTTCCCGCTCAGGGCCTTTGTATCTGCCGGCGGGGAACACTGGTCTCTCTTTGTAGGACGCGACAAGCTGAGCTGGGGTAATGGAAAGACAGGAAACTTTGTGATAGGCGACCATATAAAATACCACAATGCAGCATATTTCAAGGCATATGACGGCAATTTCAAGTATACCTTCCTTATCTCGGCATTTCCGCATCCGCAGAACTACTACATACAGAATGAAGACGGCAGCATGACATACAGTCATAACGGCCCAAATGATGGTCAGTATGATTATGGTCAGTCGAATTATATTAATGGAATCAGTGCATTCATAGCACATCGCCTTGAATGGAACATACTCCCATCCCTTTCATTCACACTCACCGAGGGTGTCATGTACATGAGCAAGGACAACAAGATAGATCTTATAGCATTTGCTCCTGCAATGATGTACCACAATAACTACACCAGGTCCAACACCAACTCAATCCTCTCCTTTGAACTGGACTGGACAATAATGAATGGCCTTAATGTCTACGGTCAGGTTGTTATTGATGAATCTGTGCTTCCTGGAGAGGAGAATCCGAAGACTACAACAAAATGGGCAGAGCCAAATGGAAGGGGACTCCTTCTTGGTGGCACATACAAGAGAGTTCTTGATAAAGGTGTGCTCACATTCAATGTTGAAGGTGCAATAACAGATCCATACCTCTATCTCAGAGATGGAGGCAGACAGGCCGGGGAGGATGGAAGAGAGCAGACAAAAGGACGCTACGGAATCAACTACGTGGTTGCTCTCAGGGAAATGAGCGAAAGTGGCGGAACCGAGAACTATAACCTCGACTTTCTCGGCTATAAATACGGTGGGGATGCGATAGTGGCTTACCTCTCTGCCGATTATGCTGTCCCGGAGAGATGGAACGCAGGAGCAAGTCTCTTCTTCATGGTTCACGGTACACACGATAAGTACACTGCATGGACAAGGGTGAATAAAGATACAAACCAGACGACACCAACAACTGAGCACCAGACAAACAACTACAATGATCCTGATGCCAAAGATAGCCGTGATGCTGCTTCAATCTCTGTTGTGACATCTCTTACAGGTTCATACTCCATTCTGCCGTCTCTGACAGTCGGAGGAGAGGTTGACTTCATATATCTGAAGAATCCGGGAAACATAAAGAGCAATCCGTCACTCTTCGATATGCAGACAACACTAACTCTTAATTATACCTGGAAATAGTGAGGAAAAAACCTTTTAATGCCATAGTCTGAAGCCTGAGTTTAGTGTTGCCCTGTACTCAGGTTCCAGAATATTGGAAAGGATTTTCCCATAGTCAGCTCTGGAGAGGAAAAGTGGTCTTTTGCTGTCTTTTCAAAGAGTTCACGTACCTAGGGGTATCTGTGGATAAGGGTGTATGACTGGAACTCAATGTCGGCTAGTGGATTGAAATACCTCTCCCATGACGGAAGGTTGATGCCCTTTGTGGTTGGATTGAGGTTCCAGAACTCATCTGAAGAGACATAGGAGGACGGAACAAGATGGTCGATTGAGATGTCGTCAGCGTTCTTCAGCTTTCCCGAGGATGCCCTTGATAGAATTCTGTCGTGCGGTCAAATATATGCATCAGCTTTCCTGTCAGTTCCCGGTCCATAGGAGAAGTGTAACCTGAATCCGCCAGAGGTGATATAGCTATTTATGTGTGATATTTCCAGAGGGGTTTTAACCGGAAGATGATGACTGTCCCTTTATGCGATAAGGGACAGTTAAAGGGACAGTTAAAGGTTCTGAACGAAGTAAAAAAACGAGTTTTGTTGCTTGTTTATTCTAATGAACACTACATGGAGAATTTTGCATTGGGATTGAGTTATGTAGATTTGACAGATATGGTCAGAACTGTTGTTGATGCGCTTGTTGAAGAAAAATTCAGAGGTGCCTGCTGTGAGAATCTTTGAGTACGGAAATCAAAAGTCAGATTTGGTGCTTGTCCAGATGGCTGACGGGCATGACCTTACTCTCATGGAAAGGGAAGTGGACTTGATTCGGGAGTATTCGTCCTGCGACTTCAGACTTCTTGTATTCAATGTGGATGACTGGAACAGGGATCTCTCTCCATGGTGTGCTCCCGCTGTGTTCGGGAATGAGGATTTCGGCGCTGGTGCGGGAAAAACACTGGAAGAGGTTCTGGATTATTTAGACGGAAAGGGACGGGAGTATATCATCGGGGGCTATTCACTTGCGGGGCTCTTTGCTCTCTGGGCTTCTTTCGAGTCTTCTCTTTTCTCTTCTGTTGCTGCTGCATCTCCCTCTATCTGGTTCCCGTCCTTCCTCGATTATATGCTTGTCCATGACATTAAGGCAGAGCGGGTGTATCTTAGTCTTGGAGACAGGGAGGAGAAGACGAAGAATCCCGTCATGAGAAATGTCGGGAGATGCATCCGGGAAGCAGAGGAAATATTGCTCAGTAAGGGTGTTAATACTGTTCTTGAGTGGAATGAAGGTAACCATTTCAAGGAACCTGAGAAGAGGATGGCGAAGGCCTTTGCCTCTGTGATGAATGGGAGGATTAAGTAATGATAAGAGAAATTGATGAGGAAGACTGGAGACTCTTCAAAGAGCGTATGCCACTCTGGAGGGAGAGACAAATGGAGAAGATGGTGAGAAATTACCAGCAAATCCTCTCCTCTGATAAAACAGCTGAAGAGAAGTTCTTCAAATTGCAGAGGCGTATGGAAAAAGACAGCTGGTGTGTAATATTTTCTGTCGAAATGAGCCGTTCGAAGGTCAATATCAACATAATGGATCTCCTGACTGCGGGGATAATAACAGTGGATGACCTGGAAGGCTTTACTCCCGGCCTCAGGGAGAAGATAATGGCGTCTCTCTGTTCATAATGCCTCCATGGCGGTAACATACTCCGGGTGGAGGTGATTTTATGGAAACGGAAGATGTCAGGAACGGGAAGTGGTACCTCAGGAGAATATTCACACTTCCCCTCTTGTGTATTGAGACACTACCCATGATGGCCCTCGGTGAAGTTATAGGAATGAGTGTGAGCCTTCTTTCTAAGGCTTTCCCTTCACTTGAGGGAAATGATGCCTGGGTAACCGGCAGAGACTATGCCGAGTTCTGGGGTATATGGCTGGTTGTTATACTTGTGCTATCCCTCATCAAAAAGAACAGGCCGGTGCTTGAGGCAATCGGAAGAAAGGGAAGGGGAAACACAGTCCCGTTCTTCCTCTTGGGGGTTCTGCTGGGGTTCGGGATGAATGCCCTCTGTGTCCTCCTTGCAATTCTTACAGGAAGCATAAAAATCTCCTTCAGTTCGTTTCATATCATCCCGTTTCTTCTTCTCTTTGTTGCTGTATTTCTCCAGTCAGGTGCAGAGGAACTTGTCTGCAGGGGATTTCTGTACCAGAGGCTGAGAAGAGCATATAAGTCCCCGCTTGTTGCAATTATCGGTAACTCTGTATTCTTTGCCTTCCTTCACATCTTCAATGACGGGGCCGATTTTGCCGGGATCCTCAATACCTTTGTCATTGCCCTCCTTTTGTCTCTGATTGTCTGTTACACGGGATCCTTCTGGTGTGCCTCTGCCGTCCATACGGCATGGAACTTCACACAGAACATACTCTTTGGCCTTCCGAACAGCGGAAATGTGATGCCGTACTCGGTTTTCAAACTCAATGAAGGGGCAAGTAACAGTTTCTTCTATGATAGGGCATTCGGGATTGAGGGCTCCCTCTTCTCCTCCATTGTCATACTATCAGTTGCAATTATGCTCATGCTATATGTGAAAAAACATAACCTGGGAGAAGTCTATATATGGAGTGAAGACGGAAAGGAATAAATAGCCGATAAGAATTGCATGCTTACATTCGGGATATTCATTGTGCATCAGGAGATACTCCTTTCCGCTTACAGTCATTCACAAGGTTTTTTATTATTGTTTTTTTAGCATAGTCCGTCTTTCTAAAGTGAGTGCACATATATATTTTTGTTGACGGGAGTCTTTTGAGGACTGTATTATTTTGGCTGTAAAAATTAGGGAAATTATCTTCCCTGAGGAGGAAATTGTGAAGAAAATTCTGGTATTGTTTCTTGTATTTATGATGTTGTTCTCTTTTATTGGTTGTGCCGCCAATCCAAGTAGCGGAAATAAGGCTGATTCGGATGCAACTTCTGATGAGACAACCGATGACACAACAGGAAAGACAGACGAGGAGACATCAGCGGACGAAGAGCAGAAGAAGGAAATAAGAGAGGCTTTTGAAGAAGCAGGCGTTAAAGCATCTGATGATGATGTACTTGCCGTTTTTAACTTTAAGAACACATACAATTCCACTGCAAGTCTGTGGAGTTTGGGATATTATCAAATGACTTCCCTGTCATCCGGAGTGGATTTGAGCAAATACGGAGACAGTGACAGTGGAAAAGAGGTCTCTAATCTGATTTATGAGCTTCTTGCAGACAGCGTGCCATACGATCAGGGTGAATCTGTGTTCGACCTTGATAACGATAAAGCAACAGGCAAAAGAGCTGTTGTTTCCGCTGAAGGTACACTTAAAGTCGTATCGTCTTCATCCGGAAATGCAGTCATCACTGCAAAGGGAGTGAGTGTAAAATGTACTTATACTCCTGCAGATAATACGTCAGAGGTGATTGAAGGAACCCTGACTCTGGACTGTGAGATTTCCGTAGAAAGCGGAAACGGATCCATAAATTATACTGTAAAGTCTTTGAAAATAAATGGCGAAACATGCAAAGCAATAGAGGCTACCATGACTAATAACGGGAAATTCAGTAGAGCTGTATGTGATGGTAACGAGTTAAACTGTGATGTCGTGAATAAAATTATCACGCATTAAAAGTAACAATTGAAACTGAATTCGGGCACCTCATTTAGAGGTGCCTTTCAAGTAAATCCTTTATAGAGTCCCAGATACTGTGATTTCTGTGGCTTTAAGAAAACCTATGTTGATGTTACATCTAATTGTATTTGATAATTGTCTTTACTTGAATGGGCGCTGTTACCAAAAGCCTTCAGGATTCCTGGCTTCCCTGTCTTACCGGGAGCGTGACAGTGAATGTTGTAAGTCCGTCACCGCTTACCGCCTCAATCCTC
>CAVIAZ010000084.1:0-7893 GCA_963640795.1 bacterium
ATACTCTATAACAAGAAGAAGGCACTGATGGTGAACGATTGACATCAAGTTAATGATTAAATATCCGTCATAATTTGAATTTTTAAAGCAACTGTAAAGTGCAATCAAAAGACCAATGACAGTGAAAACTACCATTAAAGTTTTGTAATCACCCTCTTCTAAGTTTTGACGAAGAATCAGGAGGCAAACGCCTCCTGATTTCCAATAAACAGACATAAGAGGTCAAACCATCTACCGTTACCCAACGGTGCCACTAGAAGATTAACACATGTCAAAAAGCATCCCAATTATTGAAAAAGTTCAAACTAAGAAAATTTATATCTTTCAGCATGTATCCATCACATAGAAGCCAGTACACTCAGAGGGCGATAATGTGTCTTTCTGGAGAGCTAAATCATCAGAGAATCTTATATCCTGCAAAAAGAATGGCTATATTCCTTTCTCCCCGTGTTCCCTCTTTTCCTCTTTTACTCTAAACTTTGTTTAAGTCGGAGGCATTAAAATGGCTGAACCACTTACAAAGGACCTCAGGAGGGTCCTGATCACAGAAGACCAGATTTCAAAAAGGGTCGGTGAACTTGCCGGGGAGATAAACGCCCGCTATGCAGGAATCACAACACCCCTGATTCTTGTCGGGGTATTGAAAGGCTCTGTCTTCTTTCTTTCAGACCTTGCAAGAAAAATCACAGTACCGCATATTCTCGATTTCATCGCTATATCGAGTTACGGAAACGGTGGAGACAGACGTGGCGAAGTGAGATTCCTTATGGACACGAGAGAGAGCATGACAGACAGACATGTCCTGATTGTTGAGGACATCCTCGACAGCGGGCACACGCTTGACTATCTCACAACCAACTTCATGGCACGTCATCCGCTCTCTGTCGAGAAGGCTGTCTTTTTAGATAAGCCCGAACGCCACGAAGTCAATGTTGATATCCAGTACAAGGGTTTCGACATCCCCGATGTCTGGGTTGTCGGATATGGTCTGGACTATAAGGAGGAGTACCGTACCCTTCCTTATATAGCAGAGATGATTCCACGTAATTGAATCAGGAGGAAAAATAATGGCTGTTAATTGTGTTGTCGGTCTCCAGTGGGGAGATGAGGGAAAGGGACGTATAGTTGATTATCTAGCACAGGATGCTGATCTGGTTATCCGCTACCAGGGTGGTGACAATGCCGGACATACCGTTGTAAACGAGTACGGGAAGTTCGGTCTTCATATCCTGCCATCCGGAATCTTCAATCCCGACACGACGAACATCGTCGGTGCGGGAACTGTCGTCAACTTCGACAGGATGCACTCAGAACTCGAAGATATTGAAAAACAGATTGGACGGAGCATAGACAACATCTTCATAGATGTGAGAGCTCATCTCATCCTTCCCTATCATATGGCACTTGACGGGGCAGAAGAGGGAAAGAGAGATGAGAAGGACAAGATAGGAACAACCAAGCGCGGTATCGGGCCATGCTATCAAGATAAAGCGGCACGCTCCGGAATAAGGGCCGGGGACCTTCTCAACTGGGACTTCCTTAAGAAGAGACTTGAAGCAAATCTCAAAAAGAAGAACAGGGAACTCGAGTACTACGGACTGGAGACTTATACACTTGATGAACTTCTTTCCCTCTGCAGCAAATGGAGAGACGAGTTTGCATCCCACATCATAGATACAGCGCCAATTATCAGGGAGGCTGTCCAGAATGACAGAAAGGTCCTTCTGGAAGGCCAGCTCGGAATCATGAGGGACAACGATTGGGGAATCTATCCGTACTCGACTTCCTCCAACCCAACAGCTGCCGGGGCATGCAATGGTGCGGGAATCCCACCAAGGGCAATAAAGAAGGTCTACGGGGTAGCCAAGGCCTACTCGACAAGTGTCGGTGGCGGTCCTTACATGACAGAACTGTTTGACAAGGACGGTGAAAAACTCAGGGACATCGGACATGAGTACGGAGTCACAACAGGACGAGCAAGACGCTGCGGATGGTTTGATGCTGTGGCAGCAGACTATGCTGTCTACATGAACGGTGTCACTGATGTATGTCTGACAAAGATTGACGTACTCGATACCTTTGAAAAGCTGAAGGTATGTACCGGCTACATGATTGACGGTGAGTATTACTCCTTCCTTCCCGATACCGCTCTCCAGGAGAAGGCAAAACCTGTCTACGAGGAGTTCGATGGCTGGATGGAAGACACCACATCCTGCCGCACCTGGGAGAGCCTTCCGGAGAGGTGCAGGAAATATATATTGAAACTCGAAGAGCTTATCGGAGCCCCGATTACCCTCATCTCCGTTGGACCTGAGAGAGACCAGCTCATTTTAAGGAACGCTGATTGATGAACTACGACCACTCTGTGTACATATCACCATTTACGTGGCGTTACGGCTCTGAGGAGATGAAGAGAATCTTCTCCGAGGAGCATAAGCGCAAACTTCTCAGACGTGTCTGGATAGCACTTGCAAAAGCCGAGATGAAGTACGGCCTTGTGAGAGAAGAGCAGCTTGCCGAGCTCATCGCCCACAAGGACGATGTAGATATCGCCCGTGCGGACGAAATAGAAAGTGTAATCCACCATGACCTCATGGCTGAGATAAAGACATACGCAGAGCAATGCCCTAAGGCGGGAAGTATAATCCACCTCGGGGCTACAAGCATGGACGCCCTCGACAATGCAGACGCATTGCGCTACAGGGAGGCCCTTATACTCATAAGAGAGCACCTTGATGAGGTATTGAGAGCCCTCGTGAAGCGTACAGAAGAAGAGAAAGAGACCATAACAATGGCCTTCACACATATCCAGCCAGCCGAGATAACAACAATCGGCTACAGGCTCAGCCAGACACTACAGGACCTTCTCGATGACAGGGAGGACCTTGTGAGGATGAGTGAGAATATAAAGGGAAAGGGAATGAAGGGAGCTGTGGGAACAGCTGCCTCCTACCATACCCTCACTGAAGGCCATTCAATGGAACTTGAGAAGGCCGTCATGGAGGAACTGGGCCTCAAGAGCTACGATGCCTCCACCCAGATATACTCCCGTAAGCAGGACCTCAGGATAATTGAGACTCTCTCAAATATTGCATGCACCCTCTCGAAGTTCAGCCAGGATTTCAGAGTATTGCAGTCTCCTACAATCGGAGAATTCTCCGAGCCTTTCTCAAAGATGCAGGTGGGATCCTCTGCAATGCCGTTCAAGCGTAATCCAATCCTAAGCGAGAAAATATGCTCACTGAGCCGTATTGTTGAAGAGAGCTACTCCTCGGCATGGCTCAATGCCTCATCGACATTCCTCGAAAGGAGTCTTGATGACTCTGCTTCGCGGCGTGTATTCATCCCGGAGAGTTTCTTAGCCCTCGATGAGATGCTTATCACAGAGAAGAAAATAGTAGAAGGCATGAATATACATTCTTCTGCAACTAAGCGCCTTCTTGAGAGCTACTCACTCTTTGCCTCAACAGAAAGACTGTTGATGGAGCTCGGTAAGAGAGGAGCTGACAGGCAGGAGATGCATGAGGAGATCAGAAAGGAAAGTCTCAAAGCATGGAGTATCGTCCAGGAAGGAGGAAAGAACCCGCTGAAAGAAGAACTTGGTTCAAACAGCAAAATACTAGAGTACCTCACCAAAGAGGAAACAGATTCCTATCTTGATGCCTCATCCTACATAGGAGATGCCGTAAAGCGTACAGAGATGGTACTAGAGAGAGCCAAGAAAGCTCTCGGCTGAGAGAAGGACTTCATCTTCCCCTATGGCGAAAGTCCCCCTGAAGAGAGGCTCCCTTCCGCCACCGCGAAGGGAGAGCTTATCCCGGAGACGGGAAAACTCGTCCTTAGTGCCAACAAAGAGAAATGTCTTACCCGGTCCTATGATAAAGACTCTCCGTGAAGAATCTTTAGTAGCTGTCTTAATAAGGGCATCCAGTTCACACTCTGTCCTGTAGACAACATTTTTTCCTTTCTTCTCACTAAACTCCCTCTCAGCGTCCCTCATCCTCATTTCCCTGAGAGTCTTCTTCAGTTCCCTGTTCTCTTCAAGCACTCTTTCAAGTGTCCCGATAAAAGATGAGGAGTCAGAGCTCAGGAGAATCTTACCCCTTGACACTATGTCCTGGTTTTCACGTCTGACCTCACGTGCCTTCCCGGCAATCTTCCACAGAGTCCTCACATGCCCCCTTATTGTCTCACTTCCCGTGTAGACAAGCTCCCCTATTTCCCCAAGGGAGGAGACATGAACACCCCCGCATGGAACGGCATCCTGATCAGAGATGAAGACAACTTTTACATCGTCTCCTTCAACCTTGATGGAGCGCCTGAGATTCATCTTCTCGACTTCTTCCCGGGTCTTGTCTTCCATCCAGACTCTCCTGTTTTCACCTATAAGAGCTAAAGCCTTCTCTTCAACAGAGAGGAGTGTTTTCTCATCTATTACCGCCCTGTCGGTTTCAACAGTAATCTCCTCTTCCCCGTGGTGTACCGCCACAGTCCCGATCCCGAATGAACCATACAGTACCGATGATATGAGATGCTGTGCCGTATGCTCCTTCATTCCGAAGTACCTTTCATTCCAGTCAAGAGTAATATGGACACTCTCTCCCAAAGAGGGGAGTTCCCCTTCTGTTATATGGAGTGGCTCCCCGGTGCTACTATGGAGAGTTGTGACTATGCGCTTTCCGTTCCAGGTCCCGCTGTCTCCTCTCTGTCCTCCGCACTCCGGGTAGAAGATGGTCCTGTCAAGGATAAACCCATCTCCTTCCACTCCCGTGACAATGGCATCAAGCTCCTTTAGGTAAGGGGAAGTGTAGTAAAGCTTATCTGTCATTACCCTTCTCCTTTCCCTGGTGTGCAACAGGAAGGCTGAGATGGAGTTTGTACCCCAATACCCTTGCGGCAATGGTGAAAAAAGCAGTCACCCATATATTGATGGAAGTATCGAGTCCGAGATAGGCAAGAAGAAGATATAAAAGTGCACCGAGGATACTTGCCGAGGCATAGAAATCTGATGTGAAGACCATCGGTATTTCACGGGCAAAGAGATCCCTCAAAACTCCACCTCCAACGGCAGAGAGGACTCCCGAGAAGATAATCCCCACCGGGATAATCGAGTAGGCGGCAGCCTTCTCACAGCCGAGGGCTGTGAAGAAACCCAGTCCTATTGCGTCCAGAAATACGATATGGTCAGGAAGAGAGTCTACAGAGACATTCTCCCCTATGAGGAACATGACAAGCCCCGCAACGAAAGCCACAGCGATGTAGACACTGTTCTGGTAGACGGCAACCGGGACGGCCCCGATGAGCACATCCCTTATCATACCACCGGCACAGCCGACAGTAATGGCGAAGACTATGACTCCCAGAAAGTCCATATTCTTCTTTATGGCCTTTGTGGCTCCCGAAAGGGCAAAGACAAATGTTCCGAAAACATCAAATAACAGTAAAACGCCGGTATTCATAGCTCAGACAGATTAAACTGAAAAGAGAAAACAGTCATCACCGCATCCTTAACAGATTCACTTTTTGTGCTTATATTATTCTCTGGAGGCTCACAATGGGTAAGATAAGAAGTGCATGGGAAATAGCACTGGAAAAGACAGAGAACATGGAAATCGACCATGAGAAGATAAGACATAACGCTGAAGTCGATACTATACGCCGTATTGCAGGGACATACATAACAAGTGATGATAATACAGAAGAGAAAATAAGGGAGAAGCTCTCCCCCTATTCACCGTCCCTCCTCAGGGAGGCTCTCTCCCAGACTATCCTTAATTCGATAGTGCTCCCGCAGGATGACACAGGTCTTAATGATAAGATTGAGAAAGTCGGCACTCTGATAAAGATTGCTTTCTCCAATCTGGAGATTCTCGGCTATTACATAGAAATAAGCAGCCACATGTTAGATTATCCGAAGCATAAGAAAGAGCTCATAGAGAAACTCAAAGAGCAGATAGAACCTATGCTGAGACAGAAGGAACAGGCAATGAGGGAGAAGTACGGGGAGACTGTCCATCTCACAATAGAGAATGACAAGGAGGCCATGGAGATGGTGAAAAACTACATCGACAGACTCAACGCCCAATACCTCGATACTCTCGAGACCTCAAAGGCAGAGATGGAAAAATTGATGAAGGCTGAAGAGTAAAGTCATACAAGACTAGCCATATCTGACTAAGTTTGCTTTATAAAAGACTCTTTTTTACAAAGTCCGTGTTTCCTGGTTAAAAAACCTCATGCTATCATCTGAAAGAGGGGTTAAGATGAGAGTCAAAGGAATTGAGAACAGGGATAGCCTTCTTAGCGAAGCAAGGAAAATAACACAGTCAGACCCGGAGAGGGAATTCCAGCATCGGGTGGAAGTCGTCACGCTTGCCCTTAAGGGCATTTCAGCCAAGGAACTTGAGGAGAAGGGAATAGTTTCACGCCCCACGCTCAATCTGTGGCTGAAAAGCGTTGTGGAGGCAGGAACTTTTGAAGCACTACGGAGTGCCCCGGCTATCGGAAGACCGCGTAAGCTCAAAGACAGTGAGATGGAAGCCCTAATCAGGGCAATGAACGAAGACCCGATTAAGTACGGCTACACCAACTGGGACGGAAAGGCCATCCATGACTATATAGAGAAGAATTACAATGAGGATATATGCCTCAGGCACTGCCAGAGGATGAAGCAGGATCTTATAAAAAGCGGAAAGGTCCGGATCATAAAACACAGCAGGAAAGAGTAATAGAAAAGAGGCTCCGTTGATTGAGCCTCTTTTTAAAGGTGTCGATCGGATTCGAACCGATGAAAAACGGTTTTGCAGACCGTCCCCTTAGACCGCTCGGGCACAACACCATGACTGACTAACAGTAACCCACTACGGCAGTGTTAGTCAATAGCCATTTACTCTTCTTCAGAGCTTGTCTTGGCATACGAGAGAGCTCTCACAGCATTGTCGAACTTCTGGAACTTGCCGTTCTTCAAGTGGATAACGACTCTCGTCTTCTGGTTCTCGGAGACTCTGACAATGTACTCAACTCCCTCAAGCTTAGTCTTGAAGTATTTGATTACCTTGTCACTTCCCTGTCTCTTGACACCCCAGCCCTTGCCTTCAGTGTAGCTGAGTTCATGGACATCCTTCACTTCTTTCTTTACTTCTTCATCTGCCATAAAAACCTCCGTAAGGGTATCTGAAGTTTGTTGACACTCTTTCAGTCACTATTCTATCCTTACCGCATGAAAAAGCTAATAGTTTCTGCACTGATTTTTCTTTTTGCCCTCACCTCTGTCTTTGCTGCCAAGGAATACATTGTTCTGGGAGCCGGAAGCGGTTACAACCACAGAACAGGAAAACCAGAGGCCGGAATGTATTTCCAATACCAGTTCGGTGCAGAACTCACTAACCGCTTCTCCCTCGGAGGAGGCGCATTCCTCACAACCGACATACCAATAGTTTCAAAGACATACCAGCTTACAGTAAATGCCACAATGGGCCCGGCCCTCTCTGTAAAGCTTTCCAATACTACCCTTCTCACATCGGTATTCGGTGTTGATGTCATGGTACTATCGGGAAAGAACGGTTCAAGTGCAGAGGACAAGATAGGATACGGACTTGGAGCTTCACTCTCCTATAACTACATTCCTCTCTCGGAAAGTGATGCACGTGTTAAGATGGGCTTCTCCGCAGGCATCAACACTTCCCTGACATTCTATGAAGATTCATCATCCCCATATCTCTCCAGCAGGGTCTTCGTCGGCTTTATCCTCACCCAGCCCCTCATAGCAGTCTACTATCCAGATATTTCCTATCCACCAGTACTCTATCCACTAAGATACTATCATGATTGATTAACAATTTCCCAAAATAACGGACTATAGAAAACAGCATCCAAGGTGCACTTTTTCCTCAT
>CAVIAZ010000085.1:0-7884 GCA_963640795.1 bacterium
CTCTGAGTTTACTTATAAGCTGTGGCTGTACATTCAACGCCACAAGAAATTCATGAAAATCGAGAGGAAACATATAAAGTGTATTCAGATACCCGACCGGTGCTGACTTAATCCCCACAAGTTCAACTCCCAGGAGAGAACCGCTGAGAACGTATCTGTATGAGCCGTCTTTTACCAGGAACTTGATGACAGTGAGTATTTCCTTACACTTCTGTATCTCATCAAAGAATATGACAGTATTGCCCTTCTCGAGCTGCCGCCCCGCAAGGAGGGAGATTTTTGAGATGAATGTATCTGAATTCCTGTCCATGGAACTCTGAAGTGCCTCGATAACCTCCGGCCTTTCCATTAGATTAAAGCTGACCCAGTCAAAGGATGAAGCAGAGAGACATTTTTCAATCACAAATGTCTTACCTGTCTGACGCGCGCCGGTTATAAGAAGAGCATCATCTCCTTTTTCAAGCCAGCTGTTTATTTCGTTTTCAATCTTTCTCCAAAGCATTTCTTTATTCCACAAGCAAAAACCAGATTACAAACCCGTTTTCCATGAGAATTATGCCATGCTTTTACCCGTTTTCCAATGATTTTTCAGCCATTTTTACCCGTTTTCCATGAAGAAATTGGACTATTTTTACCCGTTTTCCAAAATCAGACAGTAAGTTCAGCCTCAAGTCCGTCTGCAAAATACTCCTTGAGAGAATATGGATTGAAGATTCCCTTGTTTGTGACAATGCCTGTGATGAGTTCCGGTGGCGTCATGTCGAATGCCGGATAGTAGCCCTTAACGCCATCTACTGCCGTCCTCACTCCCATGGCACGGAGAGTCTCATCGGGGTCTCTCATCTCTATTGTGACTGTATCGTAAGTCGGGTGTCCTATGTCAGGAGCACCGGTTACATATACCGGTACACCGAAGTATTTTGCACATATTGCTATCTGGCTTGTGCCGACCTTGTTGAAGACATAGCCGTCCACACTTATGGCATCGGCCGCACAGGTAAAGACGTCAACATGTTCATTCTTCATGACGAAGGCCGGCATATTGTCTGTAATGAGAGTGGTATCGAATCCCATCTGGGAGCAGACTGTACTTGTGAACCTCGCCCCCTGGAAGAATGGTCTTGTCTCCGGGCAGAAGAGCCTTATGGGATTCCCCCTTCTTCTGCATTCCCTGAGCATAAGGCCGAGTATTGTCTCTGCATAGCATTGCGTCATGACAGTTCCGCCCTGGGGGAACTTATCAACAAGGTTATGGGCAATTCTGTCCACCCGGGCATAACGCTCGTTGTTCATCTCTACGACGAAGTCCCTCACAGCATAGTCGGCCTTCCTCCCCTCCGCCATTGCCTTAAGTGCAACGGGTATGCACTTCTCGGTAAGAGAGAACATTCTCTTCCGGGTTGTGGGTCGCGCTGATGATATAACCAGGGAAGCTTCCTTAAGGTATTTCTCAGCCTCCAGAGGAGTCTTACCCTCTGCCTCTTTGGCTGCAAGTGCCATTCCCATCGGGGCAAGAGTATAAGGCCCTGTGGACTGGGTTACCATATCATGAATGGCAGAGCGTACATCCTCAACAGTACGGCAGATGACAAACTCTGTCTTTTGAGGATACACCCTTCTATCGAGTACTCTTATCTCACCATTGTCGTACCATGCCACATTCTCATACTGGAGCATGAATGCCAGATCCTTATCCTGTCTCTCCATAATCAGCCTCACTTCTGTAATTGTAATATCCTTTTTTCATCGGTCTGTAGATTGTGAAATACATTGTCATATAACAGCATGAGGCACCAACAAGCTGGCTTATTGCCTCAGCGTAGAATACCCCGTCAACTCCCATTCCGATACGGGGAAGAATCAAGATGAGAGGAAAGACAAGGAAGACCTTCCTCAAGAGGGAGAAGAAGACTGCACTTCTCGGATGGTTCAGGCCCACGAATGTAGTCTGCCCGGAAGACTGGAGACTCATCATGAAGAAGACTGCAAAGTAGATTCTCATTGACGGTACAGTCAGGCTGAGAAGAGTCCTGTCAGGAGTGAAGATACTTATGAGAAGTCCCGGGAAGGCCATAACAAAGGCCCAGGCAAGAAGAGCATAGGAGAATGATGATAATGTCATCACCCTGATAGTCTTGCACACCCTGTCACTTTTTCCGGCACCGTAGTTGTATCCCATGACGGGCTGGGATGAACTCGTTATGCTCTGTATCGGGAGAGAGACCATCTCGCGTGTTGAGTTTATGATGCTCATTGCCCCGATATAAAGAGTGGAGAGTTCTCCACCGAAGGAACGAATGGTCATATTGGATGCAGCCTGTGTAAGGGAGTTCGTCATCTTGAACATGAATCCCGAAACACCAAGTTTCAATATACGCTTTATGATTCCCCAGTCGAAGATAAACCTCTCAAGCTTCAGCGTTGACTTCTTCCCCTTGAGAAAGAGTATTACCCATATAGAAGAGACAGCCTGGCTGATTACAGTCGCAATGGCTGCCCCCTTCACTCCAAGGGAGAATACATAGATGAAGAGAGGATCAAGAACGGTGTTGAGCACAGCACCTATCACAACTGTCATCATTCCTGTTGTTCCGAAGCCCTGCATCGTAATAAACGAATTGAATCCCACACTTATAAGTACAAAGACTGAGCCGGTTACATAGATTGAGAAATAATCTGAAGCATACCCTATTGTGCTTTCATCAGCACCCATCCAATAGAGAAGAGGTGTACGGAAAGCAAAAAGAGATACTGTCAGAACAAGGGAAATAAGGAGCGTGAATGTAAATGCCGTCTCCATGATTAGTGTTGCACTGTCATCCCTTCCCTTTCCTCTTTCTATTGCAGCTATCGGGGCTGCTCCTGATGAGATGAGCGACGAGAATGCACTTATGAAGCTGATAAGCGGAAAGACTACTCCCACCCCGGAGAGGGCAAGCGTGCCATCAAGCGGCATGTAGCCTATATACATCCTGTCAACGATGCTGTAGAGAACATTCACAAGTTCTGCCATTAGTGTCGGCAGAGCCAGTCTGCAGATATGGCGTGTAATGCTCCCCTCGGCATAGTTCCCCTTGGCTGTCATTTCATATTTCCTTCAGAGCGAGGTTTCTGTAAGTGCAGAACCGTATCGGGTAACCGTTGTCAATAATCTCATCCCCCCTCTTTTCCTCGACCCATGACGGGTTTTCATCAAGGTTCTCAAAAAAGACTTCGGCAGAGCCGTCTGCATCGACCTTGGTAAGGAGCACCTTCTCACAATACGGAAGCATTGTCCTGTACATCATGGCACCGCCTATGATGAAGACGTCTTTGCTGTCATATTTCTTTATCTCTTCAAAAAGAGAGGAAAGCGACGGGGCAAGCACAAAGCCGTCCCTCTCTGCCCTCTCTCTGTCGCCACCCGGCCACAGCACGATATTCGTCCTCTTTTTGAGAGGTTTCCCATCCGGAAAGGAGAGAAGAGTATTCGAGCCCATAACGACAACCTTATTGAGGGTTTCCGACCTGAAAAACTTCATATCGAGAGGGAGATGGAACATCAAATCATTCTTCTTTCCTATCCCCCAATTTCTGTCACAATGTAGAATCGCCTGCATTTTCTTCCTCTCAAATTGCCACCGGGATTTCATACTTCTTCGGGTTGTACTTATACCCGGAGAGGGAGAAATCATCAGGAGTGAAGGAATAGAAATCTGTCTTTTCCCTGTTCATATTGAAAAGAGGTGCATCATAGTGCTCGCATTCTATTATCTCCTTCACAATCGGAACATGCCTGTCATAAATATGGGCATCAGCAATGACGTGCAGAAGTTCTCCCACTTCGAGTCCGCTCACCTGTGCCATCATATGCATGAGGACAGCGTACTGCACAACATTCCAGTTGTTTGCAGTGAGCATATCCTGGCTCCGCTGATTGAGAATTCCGTTGAGGGTGCGTCCCGAGACATTGAATGTCATGGAGTAGGCACAGGGATAAAGGGCCATTTCAGAGAGGTCATGATGGTTATAGATGTTTGTCATGATACGTCTTGACTGGGGGTTGTTTTTAAGGTCATAAATCACCCTGTCCACCTGGTCAAACATTCCCTCTTTATATTGGTGCTTCACGCCAAGCTGGTAGCCGTAAGCCTTCCCGATGGAACCCGTCTCATCGGCCCAGCTGTCCCACACATGGGACTTGAGATCATGTATGTTATTTGATTTCTTCTGCCATATCCACAATAGTTCGTCCACGGCAGACTTCATGTAAGTGCGTCGGATTGTGAGGATCGGAAACTCCTCTTTGAGGTTGTACCTGTTCACTATCCCGAACTTCTTTATCGTGTGAGCAGGAGTTCCATCGCTCCAATGCGGGCGCACATCAAGCCCTTCATCAGAAAAACCGTTTGAGAGTATATCCTTAATGTTGGAAACAAAAATATCATCAGCTCTGCTCATACCTACTTCCTGCTCAATTTTCTTTTATAATAGTCAATCCAACGCTTGAGAAAGTGTCCCTCTGAAGACTTCTTCACGTCCTCAGCGGCAGCCTCCTGGGAGATATATGCATCCTGCCTCTTCATCTCATCCCAGCGCCGAACAAGCCACATGTAGATATCGGCCTCGGTATAACCGGGAAAGAGGGAGAGCAGATGCTTCTTATCGAGGGCATCGACTATCGGCTTATATACATTGTTATACCAGCTAACTGCACCTTCTTCAAACGTCAATGTATGGTCAAGGTGCTCGTTGGCGTAGTATTTGTGAACCAGGATATGGTTCACCATCTCCGGGTAGGAACCCGGAGTTGTGAATACAATCCTCTCCATCGGAAGGTATGTCGGATTATACTGCCTGATAAACTGCTCCCTCTCCCATTCGACAACACGCTTCTTGATTTCGTTGAGAGTCATCCCCTCCTCGAGCTTGATATGGCTCGAGAGTTCGACGACCTCGGCGTCGATGAACTCCTGCCCGTTCATGCGTGCAACCGACACGCGGTGATTGCCGTCTCTGACAAAGTACCAGTCCCCCAGTTTATATACGCTGATTGGAGGCAAGAGGACATCCTCAAGTCTCGCCCTGTCGATATTCTCCCACCTCTTCTGGAGGTTTATGTTCTTAGGGGCAAAAGCTGAGGAGAAGTCATTATACCTGTTCTCCGACCCGATGATGTTCTTCACCGGGATGGCCATCATCCCCTTATATGACTGGCTTTCCGGCTTGATGAGCTTTGTCACCTCGTAAAACGAGAGAAGATTGGGATTCTTCCACCTGAATGTGGAGAATACACGCTGCATTCTCGCCTTCCGTCTTGCTTTGATAAAATCATTAACAAGCGTCATATTATCTGTCATAGCGCTCTCCAAGTGTTTCATCATCCAGAAGGTATGATGAATATACATTGATTATCTTTGTTTTTCCCCTCTCGACAACCCTCTCAGCATTCATGTCTGATAGATGCACATGGCCATGAATGACATACTTCGGGCTGAAACGGTCAATGAATGACACGAACGTTCTGAATCCCCTGTGGCATAAGTCCGGCCCGTCACCAAGAGCATAGGGAGGCGCATGGGTAAGGAGGATATCGAGATAGCGTCCGTACTTCATTTTGTTATAAATGAGACTCGGGATGAGTTTCAGAATCCTCAGTCTCATCTCCCTCTCCGTGTACTGGCTGTCACCGCCGTTGTATGCCATGCTTCCCCCAAGCCCCGCAATAAGGAGCCCGGACTTGCTGTCGCGGTAGCACTTTCCGTCAATCATGAAGCCGTAGAACTTCTGGGCGTATTGCTCCTCATGGCGGATTATATGCATTGTTTCCATCTTCATGGCCTTTCTGAAATCCTTGAGGTTATGGTTCCCGTATACATAACAGAGGTCGCTGTTGAGCATCGTAGAGGCGTAGTCGTAGCTTTCAAGAGGCATGTCACCTGCACTCAAAATAAGGTCCACGTCCTTATATATTTCTCTCACATTAGGAGAGAAGGCCAGGGAGCGTGTAGTGTCTGAAATGCAAAGTATCCTCATTGGGGAGAGTATATCTTACATGAAGACAAAAGAAAACAAGGCGACGAAACACAAAAACTACACAAAAGCAAATATCACAAACGTAATTTCTTTAAACATAAGCATAAACAGCCACTAAAACTACAACACAACCAATTAATCTGTACACTTTTCAAGAAAATGTCAGAAACAGCCAGTCTCCCACCTTGATATAATCCCCCGAGGTTTATTATCATCACTCCCGGAAGCAAAAACGGAGGTGGTTAAGAATTACTATATGAAGAAATACATAAAACAAAGTTTTATTGTCACCGCAATAATCCTTATCCTGGTTCTTGCTTCATGTTCCGCTGCTCCTCCGGTAGAGCCGAACGACGGCTTCCAGCCTTACTCAGCTCCAAATGCACCATCAGGCGTAACGGCAACCAATGGATACGCTGACACAATAACAGTCAGATGGAATGAGGTCGAAGGTGCGACAGGCTACCAGATCTGGGCGATAGAGGCCAAGAAATACGGCTCATCTTCAAAGAAAGCAAGCTCTTCAACTTCATACTCATCCCTCATAGAAAGAGGCTTCCAGCTTCTGGACGTAGTTGAGAGTACTTCATATAAAATCAGCAACGAGAACACGAATACCTCTTATGTCTTCTCGGTAGTTGCAATGAAGGGTGCAAGGTCTTCGGGGAGCGTTCTCTACTCGGTCCCGAGTACGTTCGTCCAGGGAGGAACAATCGGAGAGATACTCTTCTCCGCGGTAGCCAACTCAGAGCAGGTCGCACTCTATTGGGACATATCGAACGCATATTCTGTTCTTGAGGATTCAGAGAAGAAGAAAGCTCTTTATTCCTACAAGATTTACATTTCATACAAACTCTCATCTGAGGAAGAATGGGGAGAGGCACTTGAGCTTGGAGAGGAAGAATTGACTGAGCATACCCACTCCTACCCCGCCACCACACTCGATATAGACACAAAGTATGACTTCAAGATGAAACTTGAGATCCTCGGTAGCGACGGTAAAGCAATAAACACAATTGAAAGTGCCACCTACACAGTCCTTACAGATTCTACCCTTGTTCCTGAGAGCGTACAGAATCTCACAGCATCAACAGGAGAGACAACTGGAGAGATAACCCTCTCCTGGACTGTCCCGCCACTTCCCAAGAGAGACGACATCAAGCCGGTATTCACCATAGAGAGAAGCATAGACGGAGAAACCTGGGAGAAAGTGGAGGAAGGCTACGCCGAAGTTACCAGTTCAGGCGAGACGACAACAGCTTCCTACACAGATAAAACTGTCCAGGACAACACAGTCTACTCATACAGAGTTCTCAACGGCTACCAGCTTGAAGGACAGAGTGCGATATATCAGATGGGGAATAATGCTTCCACAATAAAGAATGTCTACTCTTTCTGGCTTCCGACAGATGTCAACTTCAGCTACACAGAAGCCAGTGACAAGAAATCGGGAACAATCACTGTAACCTACAACTACAACCCTCCCCAGGAAAAGACAGAAGAGGAAGAGAAAGAGGAAGAAGACAAAAAAGAAGATTCAGAAACAGGGGAAACAAAACAAGCCAGAACTGCAGAGAACCAGCAACCTTCTGAAGATACCTCGGGAACAACTACAGAGACAGATGCAGCAAAGAAAATAGAGGTTTTCATCGGAGGAGAATACAGGCTGGAGACAGAACTGGGAACCTCACACAAATTAGATTTTGAATCCGGTACCACCCGTACCATATCTCTTGGGAACAATGACAAAACCACCCTTAGATACTACACTATCGAGGCAAGTTTCAGAGTTGGTGGAACAGAAATACTCAACGTGACGTGTGGCAAGGATATTACCCTGGGAATATCAAGTGCCACCAATCTGATTTC
>CAVIAZ010000086.1:0-7882 GCA_963640795.1 bacterium
GGGTTTGGATATGTTACTGGCTCATCCTGAAGAAAGGCACTGGCAAGAAATGACCTGGCCATGATTACGGACTGAGCTGTTCATGTTCACCACGGAAGGGGAGAAATCTCCTATTTTTTCATCCTTAAAAAGATGACTATCTCAATCTTATATCGAGCCTCTTCTGAGAAGCACGTGGAGTCTGCTTGTAGAATACAGAAGTCGGGAATGATGAAGTGATCGAGTCATATACGCTGTAAAAAGTGAGGGCAGAGTTCAATCTTTCAGCTTTATTGCTCTCCATATTGAAGCCCAGAGCCTTAAGGAGGTAATAGGTAAATGCCCCGTAGTATGGCTGGAAGGGAGAATCATTTTCGTATTTAAGTGAATCTCCAGCTTCCTGTTTTTCTGTTGCTGCAGACATAATCCAGAAATCAGGAAGTGCATCGTCAACTCTGACAAGAGAACTGTTCTCAAGTGCCTTTATATAATCAGAACCGGTATAATTTCCACTTTTATTGAATGTGTCTGTTCCTGTCATTGACCCTGACGGGACAAAATTACCCGAGTAACAGGAGTCGAGGAAGAAGACCTTCTTTCCACTTATATCGCCAAAGGCATCGATAATTGTCTCCGGGGAAGTCTCCGTCCATGTCAGTGTATTCCCCGAAACTCTGATGTTTGTCTGGAGTGCACCCGTGTTGTCTCCGTGCCCGGAGTAGGTGAAGATAATCAGGTCGTCTTCCTTTGTTGTGCCCTTGAGTCCTCTTACGAGAGAGAGTACATCTTCCATATCCCAGAAACATTCTTCCTCCGTGGATGAGGCTGAAGAGCTGGAGTAAACACAAGTTGAGTCACCGTAATGGAAATGGGTGAATGCAGAGTCAGACGAAGAGGATAGTCTGTTGCCAACAGAATCGTAGGGCGTGAATGACGGAAGGTTTCCATCTTCCCCTGAGAAGACAAAGTGCTTTCCTTCATGGGAGATGAAAGCATAGATATGAGTGTTGTCACTGAAGGTTCCCAATTGGCTTATAGTGGAAGCAAGGTCATTACAGGTGGTCTTCAATTCATTGTTGCTTCCACTCCCGTATGCGTCATCCGCTATTGATATTACATACACATCCCTTGTTTTCAGCGTATTGTCACAGGAGGGAAAGAGTGCAAGTACAAGTGAAAGTAATATTATGTAAATCATATTTCGCCTCCAATCCTGACTCCGAGAGATATGCTAACTTCATCTCCCGATGGCGTATATGTATAACTCACCGGAACAAAGAGTGAGATATGGGAATCAAGGAGTAGGTGAAAGCCTGCCCTTGCCTCTATGTATTTCATGAGAGCTCTTTCTTCTCTATAGTGTTCATAGCCGTAGAATACGGCAATGCTACCACCGTACCTATTGTTGTCGAGAAGTACCTCAATTCCAACTCCGTTCTTATAGAAGGAAGGGGAGAGAAGACCTCCTCTTGAGAGGCTCTCTCTTACATAATTGATAGAGAGTGGAATGGAGAAGGTGACACGGTTGATTCTGTATGAGACGGGACTGAGTTCAAGACCTGCCCTCAATGACGGATAGGCATTCGAGTTGTAAAAGAGAGTGTCGAAACCAGCATTCAGAGTAAAGGAGGGTGAGTACTTTGCACCAAGCGGGAAGAGTATAACAAGTACCAATAAGAGAAATATAAGTTTTTTCATCTGTCCGTCTCCATTTTACATTGAATTCTTATTCAGTCCAGTCTCTTAACAGAATCCTTCAGGAGCATTACCGAGACAGTCCTCTTCTTCGGTTTTATCCTTGAATAGGCCATTATAGGGTGACCGAGGAATGAGAGAAGGAGCATATATCCCTCTCCCCTGTACTCAGCAGACTCAATGGTGCACCCGTTGAATATGATATGGTTGGGGTAGAGTCCGGTATTGAGAGGCTCCTCACTTATCGATGTTACATTCTCTGGTCTGAAGAAGATGCTTCCACGGCTTTCTTCCCCGTAGATAAGGGATGAGGGAAGGCTTGTTCCGTCTCCCGTGAAGAAAGCCGAAAAGAGAGTCTTCGGGTTATTATATATCTCCTCGGGAGTGCCCTCTGTGTCGATTCTGCCGTCCTTCATGATAATAATCCTGTCTCCCAGGGCAAAAGCCTCGTCCCTGTCATGTGTGACATAGAGCATGGTAAGGGAGAGTGCATCGTGGATTTCCCTGATTCTTGCCCTTAGGTTCTTTCTCATCGGACTGTCAAGGCTCGAAAGAGGCTCGTCAAGAAAGAGGACATCAGGCTCCGCAGCTATTGCCCTTGCAAGCGCAACTCTCTGTGCCTCTCCCCCTGAGAGGGTGGAGACACTTCTCTTCTCGTAGCCTTCAAGACCGACAAGGGACAAAAGGCTCTTTACAGTTGCCTTCCTCTCTTCCCTTTTCTTTCCCTTCATTCCGTACTCGATATTCTTCCCTGTATTCATTCCCGAGAAGAGGGAGTAGTCCTGGAAGACAAACCCGATACCCCTCTTCTCGATAGGGAGGGAGGTAATATCAAGAGAGTTGAGGATGACTTTTCCCCCGTCTGGGTCCTCAACTCCGCATAAGAGGGAGAGCAGTGTACTCTTTCCGCTTCCGGAAGGTCCGAGGATACATACAAGTTCTCCCTTTTCTATTCCAAGTGAAACATCGAGAGTGAAATCTCTGTATTTCTTCTTTATTCCCTGTGCTTCAAGATATGACACTTTCGTCTCCTCCTCTCTCCGAGAAAGCAAATACCGTTAATGATATTACAAGAAGTATGAGACTCAGCTCTGATGCTCCCTGGTAGTTGTATTGCTGTATCATCTTATATATAAGGACGGGGAGGGTTGTAACCCTGCCGTTTCCGAGTGCAAGGGTTGCATTCGTCTCTCCGAGAGTCAGGCAGAATGCAAATGCGAATGCTCTTCTCCTGAAAGGTCTGAGCATCGGCTTTTCAACCTTCCTGTAGGCGTCCATCCTGTTTTCTGATAGGGTGAGGGCCGAATAGAGAACCCTCTCGCTTATCCTCTTTGCTCCGGGAAGGATTGTCCTCAGTGCAAAGGGAAGGATTACCGTTATGTGTGATAAAAGTGTAAGGACAAATGAGGCTGTCTTTCCCCTGAAATTGAAAAAGGATGAGAGAAACGAGAAGCCCAGTCCTATTGTCACACTTCCAATAGCAAGTGGAAGCGATGTTAAAAGGGGAATAAGCCTGCTTCTCCGTCTTACAGAGGAGAGGGCAAGAGTTGTTGCAGTCTCTGTTGCTATAAAGGATGAAAGTAGCCCCAGAGCAAGGGACGAGAGGAGCGCCTCCCTTACAGCATCATCCTTTATGATTTTCTCCCACCCTTGTATTGTAAAGACACCGTCTCTTGTCCAGAATGCCCTGTAGACAAGGGACAGTAGTGGCGGGAGCATGAAGAGGATGATGATAAGACTCATAAGGACAGAAATAAATCTCTTCTTTCCCTCAGCCTTTATAAGCCTCTTTCCTTTTCTCTGTATCTTCTTCTCCTTCTTTCCCGCACTGGTGACAAGAAGAAGGAAAGCCATAATGACAAATGAGAAGAGCGAGAGGCTTGATGCAGAGGAGAGATTGCCGTCTGTGTATGCACGGCGATAGATCTCAGCCTCTATTGTGTAGTATTTCGGACTTCCTCCAAGTGTCATCACAATCAGAAAGGACGGGAAGCAGAAGAGGAGGATGAGGAGGAATGTCTGATATATGCTTCCCTTAATCTTATAAAGGGTCACAGTGAAGAATACTCTCATCTTCCCTGCCCCCAGGGAGGAGGCAGCCTTCTCCTCACTCTCCCCGGCACTTATCATGGCTCCCGTGAGGATGGAGAAGGCAAGGGGAAAGTTAAGGTATACATGGGCTAGTATTACTCCCCCGTAAGAGTAGAGGATACTCAATTTTATCTTTCCCCCGGAAATGGAGGAGAGAAAATTATTCAAGAGGCCGTTGTTCCCGTACCATATTACAAATGACAGGACAACGATTATGGAGGGAAGTACAAAAGCTGTGTCCGTTAGTGCCATCACAAGCTTTCTTCCCTTAAAGGTATAAGTGGAGAAGAAGAGTGCAAATGGAATTGCCAGTACAATTGAAATAAGTGCACTCAATGCCGCCTGCCCCAGCGTAAAGAGGAGTAGGCGGTAGGTGTAACCCTCAGTCAGCACACTGGAGAGTGAATTACCGGAGAGGGACGCTGAGAAAACTGCGACAAGAGGAAAAACAAACATTACTGCCACCAGGATGATGGATGGCAGTGACAGCAATAGGTAAAAGTTGTTTTTCCGTCTCATGTGTTTATTTTGCAATCAAAGATGAGAAAGACGCAAGAAGAGATGAAACCTCTTCATCGGTTGACGTGTAAATCTTCTCCGGTACGGGAGCATATTCATAAGCATCAGGTAGCTCTGTTGTAGTGACTGCCGGGTACATTGAGTTGGTGACAGCAATAGTCTCCTGGCCCTCGGAGAGGATGAATGACACAAATGCTTCTGCCGCTTCCCTATGCTTTGTGTTCTTCACGATTCCAATTCCCTCGATTGTGGCCTCATGTCCTTCCTCAAAGACGAGTGCCTTATAGCGTGTGGTATTCTCGTTCATCACATGGTAGACGGGACTTGTTGTATAGCTGATGACAATTGGAGCTTCCCCTTCAGTAAATAGGCCATAGGCAGAGGACCATCCGGAGGCAATTACAAGTGCGTTCTCCTCCATCTTCTCCCACCACTCGAGGTAATTCTCTCCAAGAACATTGTAAGTCCAGAGTAATAGTCCAAGTCCCACACTGCTTGTTCTCGGGTCAATGAGAATTACTTTTCCCTTGTATTCGTCTTTTGTCAGGTCCCAGAGTGAAGTGGGTTCTTCTACTCCAGAGAGTGAGTCATATACAAAAGCGAATGTACCCCAGTCAAAGGGAAGGAGACGGTTACCAAGATCAAACTTAAGCTCTGTTGGGATACTCTCCAGTAGGGGAGTGTTGAACGGCTCGAGCATGTCATAGACCCTCTGGGCCATATAATCAGTAACACCTAAGATGACATCGCATGAGGTATTCTCTCCCTCTAAAAGGAGTTTATTAATCATCTCGGCAGAGGATCCGGCAGATACGAGGTTGACCTTTATCCCGGTCTCCTTCTCGAAGAGCGGGATAAGTTCTCCCGCGCTTCCCCATTCACCGCAGAATGTGTCATAAGCATAAACAGTAATCGAATCGGACTCTTCCTTCACGGGACTCGAGAAGAGTGTGAATACACACAAAAGTGCAATCAGGACAGAAATAAGCTTTTTCATGAAAAGCCTCCTTAGTATTAATTCTGTCTCGGGAAAAATAAAAAGAAATAAGCTGTCGTTCCCTACGCCGGCATTACCCGGATCAGGTTCGAGGGTATCTCTCAGGCATTACGCCACCCCTAGACACAAAGAATTTATATTGAATGAGCCAAATCTTCAATACAAAAGTCCAAATTATGCTAAACTCTATGTATGTTTCCCCTGCTCTCTAGTATTGAATCATCAATTAAGGATAAGACACTTATAGAAAAGTATGGCCTCAGTGAGCGCTCTCTTGTCACAAATGCAGCAACCGGTGCATTTGCACTCTACAGGAGCCTATATATAAATAAGGATATACTCTTCGTATGTGGAAAGGGAAATAACGGCAGTGATGCTTTGGCCCTTGCCTATCTCTGTCTCCCGGTAGCAAAGAGCGTTAAAGTCTACATGCACTTTGAGAAGGGAAACGAAGAGAATGAATACAGAAGAAGTCTTCTTGATCCGTCCCTCTTCGTCAATTCAATTACACCTTCTGATACAATAGTTGACGGCCTCTTCGGAGTGAAATACCGCCTCCCGGCAGACGAGAGGACAATGAAGGTCATAGAGGAGATAAATGCCTCAAAAGCTACTGTCCTCTCCCTTGACTGTCCCTCCCTATACCTGGTTGAGGCAGACTATACAGTAACATTTATGAGTTATAAGAGGGAGATGTTCCTTCCCGGTAACAGGGCCAGGTGCGGAGAGATTACTCTCTTCAATCCGGGATTCCCAGAAGAGGAGATAGGAAAAGATACAAAAGCATTCCTTCTTGAAGAGAGTGACTACAATCCCCTAAAGATCAGAAAAGATGGTTACAAGAATACCCGTGGCCACGTATGTGTTGTCGGGGGAAGTACCCGCTACCCCGGAGCACCAATCCTCTCCTCCCTCTCTGCTTTCCATGCTTCTGCGGGGAAGGTGAGTGTAGTATCGAATAAGAAGGTGAAGGAAGAGATAATAAAAAGTTATCCTTCAATCATGGTTTCAGATTCCCTTCCCGATACCCAAAGCTACATAGTAGGCCCCGGATGGGGAAGGGGAAGCCGGAAAAAACTTGAAGAAGTAATAGCAACCGGTAAGCCCATAGTGGTTGATGCCGACGGGATAAAACACCTCAAAAATCTCTCTCTCAACCACAATGGGGTAATTACACCCCATCTTGGGGAATTCAGGAACCTCCTGAACCTCCTTGCTATAAAGAGTGACGATACAATAGAAGAGGTTAAAGAAGTGGCACTTAGACTCGAGTGCATAGTGGTTCTCAAGGGATCCACAGTCCTCATTACAGACGGAGAGACTATATATATAAAGGATGGGGCTAATCCCTCCCTCGGCGTTGCCGGCTCGGGAGATGTTCTCTCCGGGATAATCGGAGCATTCCTCGCCCAGGGCGATACACCTTTACTCAGTGCCGTAAATGGGGTTATCCTCCACCAAAAGTGTGGAAGGATACTAAGTGAAAAGTACGGCTTTTACAATGCCGAGAAAATAATCGAGGAGATAGGGAGACTACGGTGATACAGGGATATTTTCTTTCTTTGTTCTATCTGATAATGACATCACTTATATGCTACCAGAGTAAGTACCGCCTGGAGCTCTCGTTCATGCTCCGCTTTACCGATAACCTGGAGAAGAACAAGAAACTCTTTGTAGCCTTCATCTCCATGGGGTTTGTTACAACCGCAATTCTTCTCTTCTTTCCAGAGTCACCGGGACCAAGGATACTAGGGGACCTAATACCAGCTTTAATGGTGTTCTATAATACCTTATATATATTAGTGATGATAAAGCGAAAGGAGAAGAACGCTAGCCCGGACTGTCTCGATATGAAGAAAGGTGAGAGGAAGATAACACTAGCCAGACTTTCAGCCGCGGTAGCCGTTCTCCATTTCCTCCTTCCTTCTTTTGTGCTGATTTAGGAGATGAGATGACAGAACGAAATACAACAGCAGGAGTACTTATAAAGGATAATCTCTACCTTGTAGCAAGAAGGAAAGAGGGAGGCCCCCTCTCCCTTAAGTGGGAGTTCATAGGCGGAAAGAACCGCTATGGTGAAACACTTGAGGAAACCCTCAAGAGAGAATGGAAGGAGGAAGTGGGACTAGATATAGAGGTAAATGAGTTCCTCATTAAGACAGAGTTCACCAACTCAGGCACCCACTACACCCTCCACGCCTACCGCGTTAGCCTCAACAATCTCACCTCTCCAGTCTCCCTCTCCGTCCATGAAGCCATCCGCTGGGTGGACAAAGCTACCCTCTCCTCCCTTGATTTTGGTCCTTCAGATTCGGTGATCAGGGACTATCTTATCAATAACTGATGACCCTTAAACCCTAAAGACATTCATATTCCCTTCCGCTCTTCATACCGGAAGAGAAAAGACACAGCATAAATTTCACCCGTTCAAGCCACGAAGACATAAGAAATTATATCAAAATTATATTTTTCCCCTAACTTTCAATTAAAAATACTTGCAAAAAATATACGGGGGGGGGGGGTATACTCAAAGCAAATGAATTAAGGGGACTTAGTCCCAAAGGGGTAATTTATATGAAGAAAACTTTATCAATCGTATTG
>CAVIAZ010000087.1:0-7849 GCA_963640795.1 bacterium
TCCCTCTATGATGCCGAAGGGGATATTGAGGTAAAGGTGACGATGCTGAATATCAACCACGGGAAGAATAAAGATATACTGGAAAGCTGTGAGCCACTTGCAGAGTACTCATGGTTTGTTGATACAATAAGGTATAACCAGAAGGAGAAGGGAATGGCGATAGATGATGCCGTAGGGACGGCACTTGATGACATGCCTGATGAGTATGTTATAAAGCCGTTTCTTCTGGATAACAGGGCGGAGGTGAACCATATGTGTCTGACTGAATACGATGAGGCAAAGTACACTGACAATGTGAGAGCTGAAGGTCTAGCGGAAGGTGAGGCTAAAGGAACGATCAAGACCATCATCAAATTTATGAGAGACGGTTTCATCTCGGAAGAAGATGCAGCAAAGAGAGCTAATATGACACTCGAGGATTTCAGGAAGGCAGAGGCTCTTTACTGCAGTTGAGCTGAACACAAAAGGAACGATATAAACAGGCCTGTGCTAAAGCGATAGCATAGGCCTTGTTTTTTCACGGATCAGGTCACTCAGGCAGTCCGGGCTGTATTCCGGGCTATAGTCTTCCTGTTCAGGAGGACTATCATCATGGCAACAAAGACAGGAATAATCATCACGAACCACATAGTATGGTAGCCGAACTTCTCGACAACGAAACCTGCAACTACGGGTCCTACAAGATTACCCGCATCCTGTCCGATGTAGTTGGTTGTACTTCCGGCTCCCCTTTTCTCCTTCGGAACACTCTTCATGCAAAGAGTCTGGACTGCCGGCTGGCATGCTCCATAGCCGAAGGCGGAGACAAATGCTGCTATGAGAAGTATAGAGAGCGAATTTGCACTTCCTATCAAAATGAAGGCAATGGCGAAACAGCACATAGCGGGAATCAGGACCTTCACTGTGCCATATCTGTCGCTCATCTTCCCGATAAGTGGTCGGGAGACAAGGAGAGTGAGGGCATATACTGTAAAGAAGAATCCTGTATTGCCTTCAATTCCCTGCATCTCCGCATAGATCACGAGGAATGCCGTCACATTGTAATAAGCCATACACAGAAAGAACATCAGGAAGGCAGGGATTATTGCCTCTTTGGCAATTATACCTTTAAGGTTGATTGAAAATTTCTTTGTCTTTGTGTAGCGGGTCTTAAGCATAAAAGCCATGATTGCTGCAAGAACCATGATTCCGGAACAGAAAAGGAATGTCGCCTGATATCCTACAGACTTTACCATCCACAGACCCACAGAAGGGCCAATGGACTGGCATATAGCCTGTGCAACAGAGTAATATCCGATACCGGTTCCTATGCGGTCACGCGGAAGCATATCGGTAGCCAGGGCCAGACAGCATGTTGCAGAGAAAGCCTGCCCCGCTCCCTGGATAAGACGGAAAGCCAGCACACTGTTTATTGACCCTGATATGCTGTACCCAAGATATGCCAGGGCCATGACAAGAATTGCGATACCGAGGATCTTCTTTTTGTTGAATGTGTCTATTGCAGGGGCCGCAAAAACCTTGAGAAGAAGAGCCGTATAAGCAAAGGAACTTGCAATAAAGCCCACCATCATCGGGGTCCCCCCAAGGGAATATGTGAACTTCGGAATCAGGACATTAGTCATCTGCTGGCCGAAAAACATCATCATATTTACAAGGAAAACACTTATGAAACCCCTGTTCCAGATTTTATCTGGTTCCGGGGAGAGAGAAACTATATCGCTCATGACAATTCCTCCAGTCTACAGCATGAAACAAAATGATTATTCCCCACATTTCTCAATTCCTGTCTTTCTTTACATTTCTCAGTCGCATAGAGACAGCGGGATGCAAAGCGGCAACCCGGAGCCGGGTCGATGGGGCTCGTCAGTTCCCCTTTGAGGACAATCCTCTTCTGCCGGTTATGAATATCGGTAGAGGGAATTGCCGAGAGAAGTGCCTGTGTATAAGGATGGAGGGGATGAGCAAAGAGTTCCTTTGTAGGGCTCTTCTCCACTACCTGCCCCAAATACATGACACATATGTCATCCGAAATATGCCGAACAACGGAAAGATTATGCGTGACAAAGAGATAAGCTATCCCTGTCCTGTCCTGGAGATCCATCAGAAGATTCAATACCTGGGCCTGGATTGAGACATCAAGAGCCGAAACAGGTTCATCGCATACAATGAATTTGGGATGCATGGCAAGAGCCCGTCCGATACCCACACGCTGCCTTCTTCCCCCATCAAGTTCATGCGGATATGCATCGGCAAGCCTCTCTTCAATACCAACAAGTTCCATCAGGTGGTCGACTTCAGAATCGAGTTCAGCTTTTGTATATCTAGTGGAAAGCATTAATGGCTCCTTGATTGTCTCCCTGACGGTAAGTCTGGGATTGAGAGAGGAGTACGGGTCCTGGAAAATAATCTGCATCTCCTGTCTCAATCGATGGAGAGTTTTTCTGTCCACATGTGTGACATCCTCACCCTCAAAGAGAATTTTCCCGTCTGTACTCTCCAGAAGATGGATCATCGTTCTCCCGAGGGTACTTTTTCCACACCCAGATTCCCCGACAACGCCGAGAGTCTTTCCTTCCTCAATGGAAAAAGACACATCGTCCACAGCATGAAGTGTACCTTTGGGGGTCTTGAAGTATTTTTTCAGATTCTGCAATTCAATCAAAGATGACATATCATTTCTCCTTCAGGCAGGCACAGAGATGTTTACCTTTTCCGCCTGCAGTTCTAAGTTCAGGTTCCACAGCAGAGCATTTTCCAGAAGCGAAAGGACAACGCGGAGAGAAAGAACATCCTCTCACAAGATTAGTGGGATCCGGCGGAAGACCATTAATCGGACTCAGACGCTCCACATCTTTTTTGATATCGGGGATGGAATTGAACAGGCCGACAGTATAAGGATGCATAGGATGATCAAAGACCTCCTCCTTTGTCCCGTACTCTACAATCCGCCCCGCATAGATAACAGCAACATAGTCACAGACTTCCGCAACAACTCCGAGGTCGTGGGTAATCATCAGGAGACTTGTTCTGTACTTCGCTTTCAATTCCCCTATCAGCTCAAGGACCTGGGCTTGTATTGTAACATCAAGTGCTGTCGTCGGTTCGTCAGCAAGGAGCAATTCTGGTTCACAGGAAAGGGCCATGGCGATGACGACACGCTGTTTCATACCTCCCGAAAACTGGTGCGGGTACTCACGGGCACGGTCACTCGATATTCCGACCATGTTCAGCATTTTCTTCGCCTCTTCCTCCGCCTCACTTTTCGAGACATTCCGGTGTACCCGTATTCCCTCTGCAATCTGGTCAATCACCCTCATGACGGGATTGAGGCTTGTCATAGGGTCCTGGAAGATCATCGATATCTGGCCACCACGTACAGATCTCAATTCATTTTTGTCCATCTCAAGAAGGTTCTTTCCACAGAAGACAATCTCTCCAGATGTAACTTTCGATTGGGGCGAAGGGAGAATCCCAAGGACAGCTTTTGCTATGGTTGTTTTACCAGCCCCCGTCTCCCCTACAAGGCCAAGGGTCTCCCCTTTTCCTATATCCAGAGAAACACCATTCACAGCATGGACTGTCTTCGATCCGGAACTGTAAGTAACTCTCAGATTTTCAATATGAAGTAACGGTTCGTTCATAAACACTCCTTTTTAATCCTTCAGTCTCGGGTCAAGGGCATCTCTCAATGCATCACCGACCATATTGAGAGAAAGGACGGTAATCATGATAAAAAGCCCCGGAAAGAGTACAAGGTGAGGATAATCACGTATATAATTCCTCCCAGCAGAGAGCATGGCCCCCCATTCCGGAGTCGGAGGCTGAACACCAAGACCTATGAAGCTTAATGCGGCAGCAGAGAGGATACATGCGGCAATGGAAAGAGAAGCCTGCACAAGAATCGGGCTGAGTGCATTCGGTATGATATGACGTGTGATAATCCTGGCATCCGAACAGTCAATCGAAACTGCAGCTTCAACATACTCCAACCCCTTTATAGACATGATGCTTGCCCTCATGTGACGGGCAAAAACCGGAATACCGGAAACGCCGAGAGCTATAACACACTTGTCCAGTCCGGAGCCGAGGGCAGCGGAGATAACAATTGCAAGGAGAAGTTGTGGGAAAGACTGCAACACATCCATGCATCTCATGATTATATTGTCGACCTTTCCTCCGCAATAACCTGCAATGGAGCCAATAAACATACCACATACAGCACTGACAATCATCGACAAAAAGCCGACAGAGAGTGACCATCTTGCCCCATATATTATTCTCGAAAGCACATCACGCCCCAGTTCATCCGTTCCGAACGGATGAGCCCATGAAGGTCCCTGGAAAGCTATCGTTGGATTGATTTTCCGATATGAATATGGAGCAATAAGCGGAGCAAAGACTGCCGTAAGCACCAGGATGGCCAGGATGGCAAGCCCGACGACTGTTGATTTGTCAGAAAGAAGTCTCTTTACCACTGCAGATGAAGTTTTCTTCTCCTTTTTCACATTCTCTTTCATCATTTACTTCCTCCTTCCGCCTGCATACTGTGCCTTGATTCTCGGGTCGATTGCCGCATAGAGTAAATCCACACAGAGCATGATCACGCTGAAGGTCACAGCACAGAAAATCACAGATCCCTGGACGGCAGGATAATCACGGTTGTTGATTGCAAGAATCATGTAGTTCCCTATTCCGGGAAGGGAGAAAACCTGTTCTATGACAAGGGTTCCACCCAGCATTCTTCCGAATATGGAGCCGACGTAAGTTACAACCGGAATGAGTGAATTAGGGAGGATATGCCTCAGAAGAATCTGCCTCTCAGTCAGGCCCTTTGCACGTGCAGTGGTAACAAAATCTGCCCTGAGGACATCAAGGACGGAAGAACGTGACTGTCTAGCTACACCTGCAATGCCACCAAATGCATTCGAAAGAGCCGGAAGTATATAATAGGCAATCCCTCCGACACCGAATGCCGGAAGAATCCCCAGCCTCAATGCAAAGAGAAGAACAAGGAGAAGTCCCAGCCAGAAACTCGGCATGGAAACTCCGACCAGGGAAATCAGCATCGAAAGCCTGTCTGCAACCGAATTGCGGTGCATTGCAGCGTAAATTCCTATCGGAAGACCGACCACTACAGCAAGAATCATGCTGATTACCGAGAGAACAAGAGTTCTTGGAAACCGCTCAAGAAGTTCCTGCATCACAGGCGTAGATGTCTGATAGGAGGTTCCCAAATCAAAATGCAGGAAAGCATTTGAAAGATACTCTCCCAGACGCACCAGAAACGGACGGTTGAGGCCCATCTCCTCGCGGGCTATCTCCATTTCCTCCTGAGTAGCTGAGCTCCCCAACATAATGGAAACAGGGTCACCGGGAACAAAATCCATGATGACAAAGATCAGAACGGCAACGAAGAAGATAATCGGAATCATCCAGAGAAGCCGTTTCAATATATATCGGTACATATGCTTTCCTTTTTAAGGCTGTCCCGGCATCAAAGTACCGGAACAACCGCTTTCTTTTTATTCAACGAATGTGCAGGCGTTGGTAATCAGATGACCGAACGGATGACACACGATAGCTGATACTTTGCTGTTGGCTACGCTGTAACTCGATTTCACATAGAGTCCAAGGGCGTAGTCCATTTCTCTCTGGTATGAAGCGAAAGCCTCAACTGTCTCAACAGAGTGGGTATTCTTTCCCTTGGCAAGTTCCAGGAGTTCCTGGAGTTTCGAATCCTTGGCAAAGCATGCTGCAGCGCCTCCGCTGAGAGTTCCTGTCGAATTGAACTGGAGATCCCATGCTCCGACCACATAGCCACTTGTCCCCATGATACCGATCATCATGTCGAACTGGTCAGGCTGGTAGCGGTATTGGCTGAAAAGTGCATTGTCGTAAGTCAGCACCTCAGCCTCAATTCCCACCTCTGAGAGGTAAGCCTGGATAAGCTGAGCTACAACCGGCTGTTCAGCATTCTGTTCGGTCATAATTCTCAGCTTCAGCTGTCCTTCCTTATAGCCGGCCTTTTTGAGAAGTTCCTTTGCCTTTTCCGGATTATATGGGTAGTCGATATCATCCCAGGCGGTATCGTAGTCCGAACTAGCCCTTGTACCGGGAGTTCCTATAGTGTCTCCCTTACCCTGGAGAGCAGCAGAGACTATACCTTCACGATCAATAGCATAGCTCACAGCCTGTCTTAGAAGCTGATCCGAAAGCGGAGACTGGGGATCGCAGTTGAAGTCAAGACAGACAGCCTGTCCGCCATATGTGCTGTTCACAAGATATCCATTTTTACCTTTTCCTGTGCTGTCCATGAAACGGTCAATCTCACTTGAGGCAACACTTGTTGCTATGTCTATGGCACCTGTCTCAAGAGCAATAGCCATCTGTGCCGTCTCTTTGATCACGTTATATGTGATTTTATCGACAGGCTGGGCGGAGGTATAAGCTCTCTTCGATTCATCCTTCTGCCAATAATCATCATTCTTGACAAGTACAAGACGTGATCCCGGAACAGATTCTGTAACTTTATAAGGTCCTGTTGTCACAGGATGATTGGCCATCTTGTCGGAAGAAGCTTCATAGGAAGCCTTTGAAGCAATTGCGACATAACTCAGCATGTACTCAAGGTCCCCCAGGCCATCACCGTTAAGAACCATCCTCACCTTATATTCACCAAGAGCCTCAATGGACTTGAGGTTACTTGAAACCTTTGGGAATTTTCCGCATGCGACTGCCTGCTCATAGCTCCATACTACATCAGATGCCTTAATCTGGTTTCCGTTGGTATCATAGATGTAATCATATATCTCAATATCAGTGGTGAAATCATCAACAATTGTTATGTCTTTGGCCATGACCCAGTCCATCTTATCCCAGGTCTGTCCGAACTCGTTGAATACTGCAAGAGTCTCCCACAGAGTATATTTCACATAGCTTCTTCCCTGGGAGTTCCCTCCGAACGGGGAAAGGTCACCATACTCTCCGGGAATACCAACAACAACCTCATTGGAAGGAGTTGTGCTCTTTGCAACCACAACTTCCTTAGTAGAGGATCCCGTTTCTGCAGAAGTCTTCTTACTGCAGCTTACAAATGAGGCGGCAAGCAATGCTACCATCATCCAAATCATAATCTTTTTCATTTCAACCTCCTAAAGTTGGAAAAAAACAAGGAACCGCTGGATTGCTTCATCCCAGCAGGCTATCTCATGTGCATATCCGTCAATCACATCGAATGTTATATTCTCAGCACCAACCTCCCCGGCGAGCACTTTGAATCTCTCTACTCTTTTCAGGCAGCGGTCCTCCGAGCCGACAGAAACCAGAATACGGGGAAGATTTCCCCCCTTCACCGCATCAATGAAGCGGTCCCAGGTATTCTCAGGAGAGTCAAGAAAGTCTCCAACTGTCGGGTACTTGGCAATCATATTGATTTCCTTATCGTTGTATCCCGGAGGATAGACACCGGGGAAACGGCTACCGTCCCGGCCCTCTATACGCCACTCTTCAGATTTCATTGTCCTAACACCTCTCAATGCATCAACATCCCTCGGGGCACTTGAAAAGATTCCTATCCCGTTGAAGAGTTCGGGATGAAGAAATCCGAATTGCATTGCACCAGTTCCCCCCATTGAGTATCCGGCAATATAGTTGTCCTCACGTCTTCTTGAAGCAGGAAACCATGAGTAAATCATCGGCATAAGCTCATTAAGAAAGAAATCCTGGAAGTTAAAACCGTTTGCAAATACAGAGTAGTTGGAATAATCACTGTTGAGAGCAGAAGGGAGAACCACCATCAGGTCACGGTTCTTGACGTATCTTGTAAGATTGGTCTCCAGAAGCCAGTCAT
>CAVIAZ010000088.1:0-7784 GCA_963640795.1 bacterium
CACCGAAACGGTTTTTCTCCTCTTCTGTCAACTCTGCCACTCTCACGCCTTTTTCCTTTGCATATCGCGATAATCCTCTAAGGTCCATCTTTACCTTCGGAAGTTGACTGAAAAATACAGGAGATAACATATTCTTAAGAGATTCCTGATATCTTTGATTAGAATCTAGCATCGGTCCATTCATATGTGTAAGCCTCATTTATCAAGTGGTTTAAGTTTCTTAACTCTGGGGGTTTCTTCATCTTCAACAACGAACGAGCCGTCGTTAATCTCTTCAAGTCGTTTGTTGAGTTTATCAAGAAGAGAGAGCATCTTGTCTCTATCCCTTCTCTCCTGTACCTCATTAAAAACGACAGGTTTGTCATCTACATTAAACATGTAGTATGAGTTGAACATGTTGCTTATCTCTTTCCCAAGTTCTTTTAGTTTTTCGTCATTGTCAACAATATCAACGCCTGTGGATTCTGTTTTGGTTACTTCATTGAAGTAATCTTTCCATATAGGTCCACATAAAAAATCAAGTTTAATTCTAATTGTATTCATATTAATCTCAATTGCAGGAATCATTGAACAAAGAATACCCCATCAAAGTCTTAAAATCTCTTTTCTATAAACATTTTAGCAACAAAAATCGGCCCGGAGCAAACCAGACCGACTATATAGAGGAGATACTCTCTTATTTGTTCATTGCCTCTGCAACAGCAACTGCGACTGCAACGGATGCACCGACCATCGGGTTGTTACCCATGCCGATGAGTCCCATCATCTCAACGTGAGCAGGAACAGATGAGGAGCCTGCAAACTGTGCATCAGAGTGCATTCTTCCCATTGTGTCTGTCATGCCGTAGCTTGCAGGACCTGCTGCCATGTTATCTGGATGGAGAGTTCTTCCTGTACCACCACCTGATGCTACAGAGAAATACTTCTTTCCGATTTCGTTGCATTCTTTCTTATATGTACCTGCAACAGGATGCTGGAATCTTGTCGGGTTGGTTGAGTTACCTGTGATAGATACGTCAACACCTTCAGCGTGCATGATAGCAACACCTTCCCTGACATCGTCAGCACCATAGCAGTTTACAGCAGCTCTCTCTCCCTTTGAGTAAGGAGTTCTGCTGAGAACCTCGAGCTTACCTGTGAAATAGTCAAACTTTGTCTCGACATATGTAAAGCCGTTGACTCTGCTGATGATCTTTGCAGCATCCTTTCCAAGACCGTTGAGGATAACCTTCAATGGTTCCTTTCTTGCCTTGTTGGCATTCTTTGCAATACCGATAGCGCCTTCAGCAGCAGCAAAAGACTCGTGACCAGCAAGGAAAGCAAAGCACTTTGTATCATCACTGAGAAGCATAGCTGCAAGGTTGCCGTGCCCAAGTCCGACCTTTCTGTCGTCAGCAACAGAGCCCGGGATACAGAATGACTGCAGCCCCTCTCCGAGAGACTTTGCAACTTCATAGGCACTCTTCTGTCCCTTCTTGATAGCGATGGCAGCACCTACGATATAAGCCCAGCATGCATTCTCGAAGCAGATAGGCTGGATTGACTTTACGATGTTGTAGACATCAACGCCCTTCTCGTCACAAAGTTTCTTAGCTTCTTCCACGGATGCAATGCCGTAACCATTGAGAACACTGTTAATCTTGTCTATACGTCTTTCATAACCTTCAAATAAAGCCATAGCGTCCTCCTCATTCCTTTCTCGGGTCGATATACTTCACAGCATCAGCAAATCTGCCGTAAGTCTTCTTGGCCTTCTCAAGTGCTTCCTTAGGATCAACGCCCTTCTTGACGTTCTCCATGAAGACACCCATGTTGACATATTCATAACCGATGATCTCATCATTCTCATCAAGAGCCTGTCTGAGGATATAACCCTCTGCGAGGTTGAGATATCTTGGGCCCTTAGCACGTGTTGCGTATGTTGTTCCTACCTGTGAACATGTGCCCTTTCCGAGGTCCTCAAGACCAGCACCAATGACAAGACCGTCCTCACTGAATGCAGACTGGCTTCTACCATAGCAAATCTGAAGGAAGAGTTCCCTCATTGCTGTGTTGATGGCATCGCACACGAGGTCTGTGTTGATAGCCTCGAGAACTGTTCTTCCGACAATTGCTTCACTTGCCATAGCAGCAGAGTGTGTCATACCGGAACATCCGATAGTCTCAATGAGTGCTTCCTCAATAATTCCGTTCTTAATATTGAGGGTAAGCTTACAAGCTCCCTGCTGGGGCGCACACCAACCGACGCCATGTGTGAGACCTGAGATATCCTTTATCTCCTTGGCATATACCCACTTTCCCTCTTCAGGAATAGGAGCGCAGCCATGCTGTCCACCACACCTTACCGTACACATGTTTTCAACTTCTGTAGAATATTTCATGTATAATCTCCTAAAAGTGTTTTTCGACTTAATGTCCGGGGTAATGATAATACGAAACCGATATTTTTATAAAGACTATGGAATAAGAATTTGGAAAATATTGTTTCCCCTATACATAGTCATGATACGTTCCCTTGAGATATATCTCGATATCGAGTGGGGAGAATGTAAAGAAGAGACTTCTGTTCACAATATCGTATCCTATATTCATTCTGAGTCCCCTCTCCCTTCTTACCGTAGTCGGACTTCCTATCGTCAATGGGGAAAGCCCCAGATAGACTCCCGCCCCATGGTTATCGGTGCGGTAGAAGCCCCCAAGGGCCACAACCGAATTGACACATACTCCGGCAACCTTGCTTCCTGTGTTCCTTGCGCCGAGGAGAGTCGCACCGACTTCAAGGAGAAAGACATTCCTATTCCCGAAAGACGGAATAAGTTCACTCATACCTGTGAATGCTATCTCAAAGTTCCTGCTGACACCGAGGGTTGCACCGTATGATACGGCAATCCCCTCATTTGGATTGAAGAAGTTACCTGCCCCGAACATAAGTGCGAAATCAGAGGTGGAGGCAAAGAGGAATGATGACGAAAGAACAAGAACAAAGAGAAGAATGATTATTTTCTTTTTCATTTCAAATCTCCAGGAAGGCACTGACCTTCATTATCCTGACTCCGTATGCTCTCTTTCCGTCAGGAAGACTGAACGTAAGGTAGGGAGAGAGGAATTCATACGAAAATGATGTGTCTGCAAACTTCAGTGGCGATAGCATAAACCCCATCATCCACCTGTTTCCGTCTGCTCTGTATTGGGTTAAAAATCCCACACTGGGTTCCCAGAGCACCCTGTTGGAGAATGCATACGAAAACACATCATTAGAGGATGTGAAGAGCGGCGTTGAAAGTGACAGATCCACACCACGGAAGAATCTGTCCCATCCAAGAAGTGCCGTTACCTCTACTATCCCGTACTGTTTCTCCTTAAGAGGAGCAAAGCCCAGCGTCACGCTCATGGCCCCGAATGACTCATCCTCATACTTCTCCCCCACCTGGCTGAATCCATACGTGAAGGCAGAAGACGCAAAGAGCGAGAGAGAAACAAGCAAAAGTACCATAAATACATAAATTCTCTTCATTATCAGCCTCCGAAAAATGTGAAAAGATAGCAGAGGAGCGAGCCGTATGTCTTTTTGGCCTCTGTGGCATCCTCTTCTGTCAGGAGGACAGGATTCACAGCCTTCTCCTTAATAGATGCTTTGACCGTAGATGCCATTTCCGGGCTGTCAATCACAAGTGCAAGTTCATGTGAGAGAGTCATGGACCTGTAGTTGAAGTTGGCTGAGCCTATCACAACATACCTGTCATCAATAACCATGGCTTTCATATGGAAAAGAGGAAGCGCCCTTCCGTTCTCATCGTCCGAGACGTCATAGTATGTGACACCTGTCTCGCTTATAAGCTTCTCGATGGCATAGGTTCCACCTGCACGTGCGTAGCCGCGGGAGTCCACCGAACACCAAATCTCAGTGTCGACTCCCCTCTTTGTTGCATCCTTTATGCTCTCCATCATCTTCTCATCAAGTGTCGGGAGATAGGGGCAGAGGAAGATTGACTCGTCTGCCTCTGCAATAAGGGAACCGTACATGCCGGAAAGGGAGACATTACCTTTATAGACATTGCGGTTGAAGAGCCATGCATCATAGCTCTCCCCCTTTTCTTCTGTCCCGTCTTCCCTTCTGTATTTATCCGCATCCATCTTGTCGACTGAACTTTCATTCCATATAGAGACAAACTCATCGATAAAGAGGGAAGAGAGCTGTGTAGAAGAGAAGACATACATGCTGTCCCTCTGGCTCTTTTCCCCTGCCCCAATCGATATGTAGTTGTTGTTCATTCCCCCGATAGCTGCTATTTTCCCGTCTATGACCATCATCTTTCTGTGGTCCCTCACAACAATGGATGCAGGGTTGACCAAATGCGTGAAACTCAACGGGGAATATATGAGAAGATTCACACCGCTCTCCCTGAGGTAATTGAGAGGTGTCATGACGAATCTTGTTTCCGTCATATCGAGATTGGAGGTGCCGTCTATGATAATGTAGACTTCAACCCCGCTTTCAGCCTTATCTGCAAGAAGGTCGTAAAGAGGCTCGATTGACGGGGCAGAGGAGCCGAGGAATGTCGAGAGGAGGATATAATCCTCCGCCTCCCCGATAAGCTCAAGCATCCTTGAGTACCATTCATCTCCCGAGAAATACATCTCCGGGAGGTCAACCTTGACATGTGTTCCACCGTAATAGTCAAGTTTCTCACTTAAAGTAAGATCGTGTGAGAGAGTCACATCACTCACAAAGCCCTCTGTCGTATTACAGGAAGCGAGAACAATAACAAGGAGAAAACCAAGTAATAATAAGAATCCTCTTTTCACATCACTCTCCAAAGTCAAACGGATGGGGAAGAAGATCCGAGTAGACATATCTTTCAACTGTCCCGTTTGAAGAAACCAGGATAACAGGTGTCTCGGGGCGTATGAACTCGCTCATAACCTGCAAACATACAGCACACGGCTTCGCCGGAGGATTACACTCAGATGCAACCACCACCATGTCGATACCAATTGCCCCTTCATTTGCTACTGCAGTGGTGATGGCATTGCGCTCAGCACATATTGTTGCCCCGAAGGACGCATTCTCCATATTGCACCCGGAGTATATTCTCCCGCTTGCGGCAGAGAGGACAGCAGCACCTACTCTGAACTTTGAGTAAGGGGCATAAGCATTGTACATAACTTTAAGTGCCTCTTCGGTTGCTTTCTTCTCGATAACTTCCCTCGAGAGCGTCCTCTCAAGCGGAGTAATCCAATTGGCACCGTATTTCTTCGCACCTTTCTTTATATGGAGAAGGTTTTTCACTGCCTCATCAAGCTCTTCAGGAGTTTTGAACTGAGGAAAATGCGATAAGTCATCAATAACAAAGCTAGCCCCGGTCTTCTTGACTTCATCCCTTGAAATCGAAGTGGTGAGACCGCAGCAATATGCACCTGAAGCCCTGGCTGCCTTTATGCCGGCCGCACTGTCCTCAAAGACAACAGTCTCCCTGCCACCAAGGCCGAGTTTGATCATGGCAAGCGAGTAGATATCGGGAAAGGGTTTGTTGCGGACAATGTCCTCCTCTGTGAGGACAAGATCAAAATAACCGCTCTCCAGTCCCATCGACTCTATGTTGGCCTTCACACGCCATAATGGCGCAGAGGATCCTACAGCAATCTTAATCCCGCTCTTCTTTGCCATTTCAAGGAGTTCCAGTGCTCCATTCATCCTCTCAACCTTTCCAAGAAGTGTTGGATAGACTTCCTTCGAGTACTCGAGAGCCTTATCGGGATCGATTGTAATACCAGCGTCTTTTGCAGAATCGAGGAACATATTTCTCATACCCTTTCCAAGATTCCTTATCGCGATATCATCAGAGACGGTAATGCCAAGAGATTTGAAATAGGAAGTGACAAGCGCAACAGAGACCTTTGCAGTATCTGTCAGGACGCCATCCATATCAAAAATAAAACCTTTAATCATATATACAAGTCCTTAAGTGCAATAAGCCCCCCAAACGGGGAGCTAATTGTAGCAAAGTTATATTTTATTTTCTATGAGCTTTCACGAACTGGCCATCTCCCTCAAGACCGAGGTAGATGCCGTCCCCCATGATAAGTCTGCCACGGAGGTACGTCATCTTGACTCTTCCCATGACAGTTGTTCCCTCATATGGAGTATAACCGGAAGCAGAGTGTGTCGTTTCCTTGCTGATAGTCCAGATTTCCGACGGGTCGAAGAGAACGATGTCTGCATCGCTTCCCTCCCTCAAAATTCCCTTCTTCGGGTAGAGACCGAATTGCTTAGCAGGACCAGTGGAAAGGAGGTTTACAATCTGTCCCATCGAAAGCTGACCGCTTACATGACCGAAGTTATAGACGAGAGGGAGAAGTTCCTCTGTTCCCGGGATACCGGGGTAGATAGTCCTGCAGTCATGGCTTTCAAGCTTCTGCTCGTATGTAAAAGAACAATGGTCAGTAGCAACGACCTGGATTTCCCCGTCAATCAAAGCTTCCTGGAGAGCCTCATTGTCTTCCTTAGTCCTGAGAGGAGGAGTCATTACATAGAGTGGGCCCAGTTCTCCTTCAAGCTTAGACTTATCGAGGAAGAGATAGTGCGGAGTCGTCTCAACAATAACCTTAACACCCTTCTCTCTGAGCTCTCTAACAACCTCAAGTCCCTTCTTCGAAGAAAGGTGGACGATATATACCGGCATATCGAGTTCCTGGGCAATGCCACCGACATACCTGATGGCAGCAGCCTCAGCCTCGCTGGGGCGCTGGGAAGCATGGTCAACCGGTCTGTACTCACCCTTCCAGTTATCATTTATCTCGCTGATAATCTTGTCATCCTCGCAATGGACACAGACCATGAGGCCCAGTTCCTTACACATGGAGAAGATGGCCTTGAGCTCATCCCTCTTTTCAACCATGTATCCGACATTCTTATATGTAGTGAAGATCTTGACAGCCCCCACACCGCTTGCCTTGAGCTCCTTAAGTTCAGTCTTCAGGCTGTCACGGTATTCATACACCCCCTGGTGGAGAGCATAGTCTATGCTCATCGGAATCATTTCCTTGAGCCTCTTCTTCGTTGAACCGAGAAGAGAGACATGGTCATCATCAGCAAAATCTACAACAGTTGTGACTCCCCCGAAGGATGCAAGCTTACTTCCCTCGACGAATGAGTCAGCGGTGACAGTTCCCCTGCTCACCAGATGATAATGGGTATGTGCATCGATGATACCCGGGAGAACACAGAGCCCCGATGCATCAACAACATGTGTCCCTTCCGGACAATCCTCAATAAGGATGTTCCTTGCAATTCTCTTAATGCGTGAACCTTCAACAAGCACATCAGAGTGTCTGGTCCACTCCGTATCTACAACAAGACCATTTTTAATAAGTATATTTGCCATACCCCAATTGTAACTTCACCCAAACAGAAAGGCAAATGAAGACTTGGAGAATTTCAAAGCTCAAAGATGCACAAAATAGAAAAAGCCCCGCTGCGCTATCACAGCAGGGCAAAGCATGTTCCGGAAATCCAGAGGAAGGACGTTCAATCAAGGGTCAAATCCCCACTGTCTTCGCTTCCTCTTTATTGCATATCTTCTTTCCACTTTGAGGTCAAAGTTATATTTCCAGTAGTCTCTCCACTCCGTAGCAAACTATTCACCCTTGAAAGTGTGTTCAGGCTTCCCTTTCATGTTCTGCAACAGCTTCATATCCGATCAATAACAGGAGAACTATCAAAACTTCTTTCTCGTATCCTCTCAGAATGTATACCCTAGTCCTAGCTTCAACGGGTTGAACTC
>CAVIAZ010000089.1:0-7701 GCA_963640795.1 bacterium
AATGTCAAGGAGGCTTATATGGCAGATTATTTCATTGGTGATGAAGAGTATTTCAAAGGGATAAAGAAGATTGGATTTGAGGGGAAAGGTTCTGACAATCCTCTTGCATTCAAATATTATGATCCTGACAAGGTTATTGCAGGTAAGACGATGAGAGATCATCTCAGATTTGCAATTGCCTACTGGCACAGCTTCTGTGCTGACGGGACTGACATGTTCGGTAAGCCGACGATGAGTTTCCCCTGGGATGATAAGGATGACCTTGTTGCTGCCAGGAAGAAAGCTGATGCTGCTTTTGAATTCTTTACAAAGATAGGTGCACCCTACTACTGCTTTCATGATGTCGATATCGTCAGGGAAAATGAGAACCCCGAAAAGTATGTGGAAAACTATCACAAGGTTGCCGGGTATCTGAAGGAGAGACAGGAGAAGACGGGAGTCAAACTTCTCTGGAATACTGCAAATGTCTTCGGTAATCCACGTTATATGAACGGTGCTGCCTCAAACCCGGACTTTGATGTTGTTGCCAGAGCAGCTCTTCAGGTCAAGACCTGTCTCGACGTAAACGTTGAACTCGGCGGAGAGAACTATGTCTTCTGGGGAGGAAGAGAGGGTTACATGACACTTCTCAATACCGACATGAAGAGGGAGAAGGCCCATATCGGGGAGTTCTTCAGGATGGCAAGAGACTACGGCAGAAAGATAGGCTTTAAAGGAACATTCCTTATCGAGCCCAAGCCGATGGAACCCACTAAGCATCAATACGACTATGATGCTGAAACTGCAATTGCATTCATCAAAGCTGAAGGGCTTGAGAAAGACTTCAAGTGCAATATAGAGGCTAACCATGCAACTCTTGCAGGCCATACATTCAACCATGACCTCCAGGTCTGTGCTGACAACGGCATGCTCGGCTCCGTCGATGCCAACCAGGGAGACCAGTTCAACGGATGGGATACCGATGAGTTCCCGACCAACGTCTATGATACAGCCCTCGCCATGGCAGTCATCCTCAGGGACGGAGGATTGAAGGGCGGACTGAACTTCGATGCAAAGAGAAGAAGGAATTCTACCGACATGGAAGATCTATTCATCGCACATATCGGCGGGATGGATTCATTCGCACTGGGACTCGAGATTGCAGACAGGATAATCAGGGACGGCAAGTTCGATGCCTTCATCAAAGAGCGCTACAGCTCCTTCGACAAGGGACTTGGCAGAAAATTCGAACTCGGAGAGATGGATTTGGAGGCTCTTGCAGCTTATGGAATGAAGGCTAAGCCTGTTCTTATCAGTGGCAAGCAGGAATACCTCAATAATCTTCTTAACTCTTATCTTTTTGGTTGATAATCATGATTACCTGTGGAATCGACAACGGAACCCAAAGTACAAAAGTGATGATTTATGACAGCACCCTGAAAAAGGTGCTGTCTCTGACTTCGTCAAAGCACCAGATCATTTCAAAAGATGACGGCACAAGGGAGCAGAAAGCAGAGTGGTGGACAGATGCCCTTATTGACGCATTCAACCAGGTTTCCCCTGAGATAAGGGGAAAAATCGAGGCTGTCGGGGTCTCCGGGCAGCAGCATGGCTTTGTGCCTGTCGCAGAAGACGGCTCTGTCCTTACTCCTGTGAAGCTCTGGTGTGACACCTCCACTGCTGGAGAATGTGAAGAACTCAACTCTGCACTTGGAGGTGTAGACTGTGCCATTGAAAAGACAGGAAATGAGATAAAGCCGGGATACACAGCTTCAAAGGTCCTCTGGTTCAAAAAGAACCACCCTGACCTCTACGACAGGATGAGATGGATAATGCTCCCACATGATTACCTTAACTTTGTCCTGACAGGAAAGCCTTCCATGGAGTACGGCGATGCATCTGGAACTGCATTCTTCGATGTCAGAAAAAGAGTCTGGAGCGATGAAGTTCTACACGCAATTGATAACAAACGTGATTTGAAGGCATCTCTTCCTCCTCTTTATGAAGAAGGAACTTGTGTGGGATATGTATCACATAAGGCGTCACTCCTATTCGGTATTCCAGAGGGTATTCCGGTAAGTACCGGAGGCGGCGACAATATGATGGGTGCAATCGGGACAGGGACTGTAAGCGAGGGAGACCTGACCATGAGCATGGGAACAAGCGGCACACTGTACGGCGCAAGTTCAACTCCGATTATTGACAGAAAGAACAGGCTTGCAGCATTCTGCTCCTCCACCGGAACATGGCTTCCTCTGCTCTGCACTATGAACTGTACAGTTTCCTCCGAAACAACAAGAGCTCTGTTCAATAGAGATATCATAGAGTTCAATGAAATTGCCAGGAAGGCTCCGATAGGCGCAGAAGGCTGCTACATGCTTCCCTACTTCAACGGAGAAAGAACACCCAATTATCCTAATGGAAGGGGATGTCTCTTCGGCTTCAACCTTACGAACATGACAGAGGAAAACATATCACGCTCGGCGATGGAGGCTGCTGTCTTTGCCTTGAAATACGGCCTTGACGCCTTCAGGGAGCTGGGTTTCAAGCCCGGGACCATCAAACTCATAGGAGGAGGCTCAAAGAGTCCATTCTGGAGACAGATGGTAGCCGATGTCATGGGACTTCCTGTCAAACTACCCATAGTTGAGGAATCTGCTTCATTCGGTGCTGCCCTCCAGGCACTCTATCTCCTGGAAAAAGAACGTGGAAATGTTAAATCCATTGATGAAATAACATCCGTCCATGTGAAAATGCAGGAAGAGAAGACATGTATTCCCGATAAGGAGAGCGAGAGGAAGTACAGAGAGGTCTATTCAGCCTGGCTGAAGTATGTCGATATTATGGCTCCCCTATTCTCCTGACGGAGATTTAGACAATAGCCCCATGCCAAAACCGACATGGGGTCTTATTATCTGGGCGTCTTCCATCCTGAGAAGACACTGCATTTTTCCTAGCCTGATTCACCGATTGTTCAATTTGTGTCCAAATAGTAACAGAAAGAGCTTTAATCTATATATCGCTATATATAAAAAAATACAGATATTAGATATACTGCTTTAGAAAACACATCAAGGAGGGCATTAAGATAATGCTTTTCGGAAAGAAAATATCAGCAGTACACGTTCCTCACTGCAAAGCAACACAGGACATGCACTCTCAACTAATTACTCCACCATCTTCTGTGACTATCCCCATGAAGATGCATTCTGGTGTTCCGGCAGTCCCCGTTGTCGCTCTCGGGGATCATGTATATGTCGGTACCCTGATAGCCAAATGTGGAGAAGGAAGAGTCTCCAGCCCCGTCCACGCCTCAATCAGTGGCGAGATAACAGCGGTAAGTGAGAAGGAAATCTCAATTAAGAGCGATGATAAGATGGAAAAGGATCCGTCACTCAGGGCTCCGAAGCTCGAGACTCTCGATGACTTCCTTACAGGATGCTGCAACTCCGGCATCGTTGGACTCGGGGGCGCGGCTTATCCACTGCATGGCAAGTGGGAGGCACTGAGGAAGAACAAAATCGAGACGATTCTCATCAACGGAGCAGAATGCGAGCCGTATTGCACGGCAGACAACCGCACAATGGTTGAAGATGCAGACTGGATCAAGAAGGGAATCGCTATCCTCAGGAAGTTTGCTTCTCCTAAGGAATTCGTAATCGGGATCGAGAACAACAAGATGGAGGCAATAACTCACCTGAGGGAAGTCTTCAGGGATGAAGCCGATGTCAAGGTAATGGAACTCGAGAGCGTCTATCCACAGGGAGCTAAGCAGGTTCTTCTCTGGAATGCCACACATAAAGTTGTGAAGGCTGGGGAGAGACTTGCTTCTCTTGGAGTCATCATCACGAACGTCACTACACTAAGCAAGATGGCCCAATACTTCGAGACAGGACTTCCTCTTGTAAATAAGACAGTTTCTGTTGACGGAAGCGCCGTGAAGAACAGAGGTAACTACATTGTCCCGATTGGAACAAGCTTTGGGTATGTCCTTGAAGCTACAGGAGGATTCTCCGAGAAGCCCGTCAAGGTCATCGACGGCGGACCGATGATGGGAACGGCCGTAAATACACTCTCCACTCCGGTTGTCAAGGCAACATCTGCAATTGTGGCATTTGGGGAGAAGGAAGCCGAAGAGACGGCCGAGAGTCCCTGTATCCATTGCGGTAAGTGTATCTCAGCATGTCCGCTTAATCTCAACCCGTGGGCATTCAGTGATGCACTTGAGGAGGAAGACGAAGAGAAGCGCAGCCTCATTCTCCTAAAAACGGACGTCAACACGTGTATGGAATGTGGTTGCTGCGCATTCGTCTGCCCCGCTCACAGACCTCTTGTAGAGAACAACAGGAAAGGCAAGGCTTTCCTCAGAGAAAGGAAGAAATAACAATGGAAGAATACAAACTCACTGTCACGTCTTCGCCTCATTTCCATGACAGAAACTCATCACAGCGCATCATGCTCGATGTCATCATCGCACTCATCCCGGCATGCATTGCAGCTGTTGTCATATTCGGGGTGAAGGCACTCATCTTAATCATTACATGCGTCCTTACAGCTATAGTTGCAGAGTCCCTCTACGATAAGGCAGTAAAGAAGCCCAATACTGTGAAGGATCTTTCCGCAGTTGTAACGGGAATACTTCTTGCCCTCAACCTCGGAACCGAAGTAAGAGTCTACGAAGCAATAGTCGGAACAGTCTTTGCTATCATCGTAGTCAAATGTCTCTTCGGAGGACTCGGATGCAACTTCGCGAACCCCGCCATCACGGGGCGTGTATTCATGCTCGAGACATTCGCCAGTGTCACAGCATTCACCAACCCCAAGGGCGTTGAGCTTGTATCAAGTGCGACTCCGCTTGTCATTCTCAACTCAGGTGACACATCAACTCTGCCGTCACTGACGAACATGCTCCTCGGCCTTCACGGAGGTACAATCGGAGAGACATGCATTATTGCCCTCGTAATCGGGTGGATTTATCTCTCGATACGTGGTGTTATAAAGTGGTATGTCCCGCTTTCGTACATTCTCACGGTATTCGTACTCTACCTTGTAAAGTCTGCAAGCCCCGTATTCGCACTCTATGAAATACTCTCGGGAGGTCTCTTCCTTGGAGCTGTCTTCATGGCAACAGATTACGTGACCACACCTCTCACAAATAAGGGAAAGGTTATCTTCTGTGTTGCAGCAGGAATAATCACATTCATAATCCGTGCGTTCATGTCGCTTCCGGAAGGAGTGTCATTCTCAATTCTCATCATGAACATATTCACACCGTTCATCGAGAAGCTCACTGCTCCCGTACCACTTGGAGGATCAAACTATGTCAAATAATCAGAAAGACACACTCATCCTCTTGGGTACTTTGATAATCAGCATCCTGTTCCTCTCACTTTTGAACCTCCTGACCGGCCCGTTCATCGAAAGAAACAAGAACAGGGCAGAACTTGAGCCGCTCTTTGAAGTGATGAGTGATGCATCAGGCTTCGAGAAACTCGAACTCGATAACCTTCCCTCAACTGTCACTGAAGTATATAAGGAGACATCCGGCTTGGGATATGTCCTCAAGTGTTCAACCAACAAAGGCTTCACTGGTAAAGATATCACACTGAGAGTTGGTATATCGAATGAGGGGAAGATAGTTGGAATCGCCCTTGACGATTACCCGGAGACAAAGGATTTCGGTGATGAATACCCATCCACATACATCGGTGCAGATTCAACTCTCGAGTCAGTTGAAATCGTCGGAGGGGTCACCTACTCCTCAACAGCATTCAAGAATGCAGTAAGCGATGCTTTCACAGCTCTCGACAGCAACGGCCTGGTGAAGGCAGCAGAGAAGAAGCCCGGTCAGATATATGAAGAGATGCTCACTTCAGTCTTTGGTGAGGCATTGAGCCCGAAGGGACTCCTTGTAGCTGAAGATTTCACATCCTCCGTCAGCGGAGTGCAGAACGCAAAGCTATCGGGTAACAAGGCAGGTGTCTGCTACTGGGTTGTCGAAGACGGTGTGGACTACGTTGCGGTGGCTAACAGGAGTGAACTCAGAGTCTACGGCATGGACGGAAAGGTTTCAGACAATCTCACAAGCGCGACAAGGGATGCACTCTTCTCTGAAGCACTTTCGACAACAAAGGATGAGGCATCAAAGGACCTCAAGAAGATTAAGAAACTTGATGGCCTATCCGAAAACGCAGTATTCACAGCTCTAAGCCTCGACGGAATCTACTCATCTGTAACATGCGCTTACTCTGTAGAAGATGAAGGAAAGACATACTACGCATTCGCGATGCGCCCGTATGGTTTCGGTAACGAGACAATGGTGATGTATATACTTCTTACCGGGGACGGGAAGATTGCTTCCTTCTCCGTAAAGGAACTTATTATCGAAGCTGACTACTTCTCCGCCTACACACTCCCCGACGGCTACTACTCATCCTTCGAGGGACTCGACTCCTCATGGAGCGGAGATGAGGCATTGATCAGCGGTGCAACCCTCTCGACAGATGCCGTCAGGGATGGCATAAATGACGCCTTCGACGCCTACAGAACAATTAAGGGAGGTAATTGAACATGACTAAGAAAGAAAGACTGATAATGCTTCTATCTTACGGTGTCGTTCCGGCTATGGCACTCAGCACCACAAGCAGTGCATCGGGACTGGCATTCTACACTTTCCTCACATTCCTTATTACAACGGCAATCGCAACACCGCTTACAGCTAAGGTCGGGAAGGATTCAAGAGTAACCCTTGCCATGATTATCAACATAACGGTTGTTTCGACTTTCACGATGCTCTTCCAGGCATTCCTCCCCTCTCTCATCAGTGGAAATGAGATATACTTCGCAATCACCGGAATAAGTGTAGTCGCACTCTTTGCATTCAACCATGAAGAGGTGACATACAAAGTTGCACTGCGTAACACCATAAGCAGGGTCGGCTTCTACGAATGTATAATCGAAATAGGAGCAATGATTAGAGAACTTCTGGGAGACGGTGCATTCTGGGGATTCAAGATTGGCTTCCTGCAGAACTACCGCATAAGCATATTCTCCAAGCCCTTTGGAGCATTCCTGGTTTATGCAATACTACTTGCCTATGCAGACAAGGCTCTCAAAGAGGAGGATGTAGAATGAATTTCAAGACACTCTTATTAATGCTTATCGGATGCGCAATTTCCTCGAACTACACACTCGTGAGATTCTTCAACGCAGAGGCTCTCATCTACAACAGCAGAAGAGCCCTCAGGAGAAACGTGAAGTTCACAGCCTACCTGTGTCTCGTACTTATCATCTCGATTCTCATCATGTGGCCTGTGGAACTCTGTTTCATCTCCCGTGGTTCAGGATTCTTGAGAGTACTCATCTATGAGTCAATTATCCTCATCGTGGTCAACGTCCTCGGCGCCCTCTTTAAAAAGGATGCAGATGATATCTACAATACCGCACTCTCAAGTGGAGTCCTCGGAACGGCCCTCGTCTTCGAAGAGCAGAAGATGACGTTCCTCCAGACGATCTTCGGAGCTGTGGGGGTATCACTAGGATTCCTCCTCGTGACAATCGCACTCGCTGCAGTCAACGAGAAGGTCAGGGACAGGAATGTAGCCCCACACTTCAAGGGATTCCCGATTATGCTTGTGTCGATTGCCATCATCAGTATGACAGTCTATGCATTCTGATCCAGAGGAAACACAGCCAGGGCCTTCGGACAACCGGAGGCCTTTT
>CAVIAZ010000090.1:0-7619 GCA_963640795.1 bacterium
GTTACGCACCACCTTGCCAAGGTGGGTCACGCGGGTCCGATTCCCGTCCGCCGCTTAGGAGCTGGTTTTTTATCAGCTCTTTTTTTTATGTGAAATCCTGACTCTGGTGAGGTAATGGAATCGTAATTCAGACTTCCTGCTTTGCATTTTGAGTGTGGACAGAGATTTCAATGAAATACTGCTAAAAGAAAGAAAAGTGGAATTTCATTAAAGTAAATCTTTTATAGTTTGTCAGATTATGTACTTTGACGTTTAGGAGCTGGTTTTGAATCACCCCTTGTTGTCAATTAAAATTCTGTAGCAGAACTACTTTGGCTGATTCGGAATTCCTGCCGTGCACTTGGCGCTGTTTTTGTCTTATTAATGTTAGAGATGTTTTACAAATGTAAAATTTTGGCTCTCATGTGAATTTGGAAAAATTCTGCAATTTTAATCTATCCGGTATTATTTTCTGATATTTTGAATTATGCCTCAATATTGAATGTGCTATATTATGGATACTGAAATATTTTATTATTCGAATATGTTAAATAATTCATTTGGTAGTAAAGTAAAATGTCGGCCACATCAACATAGATATCTTTTTGTGTTGTATGAAAATATGAATTAGTATACTAGTATATTTATTATAATAATGTCGTTTTTGTCCTTTTTTGTTTCTTTTTATTCATATATATGGCAAATATACTTAAAAGTAAGGGCATGAATCCAACTCTTACTTTCATGTCCAATTAAAAAATGGAGGAGACTTATGAAAAAGTCATTTATTGCTATTTTACTTATTGTAGCACTTGTCGCTCCTGTATTTGCTCAGGGTGGCAGTGAGTCTGCAGCAAAGACAGTTACACTCCGTCTTTCTGAAGTTCATGCAGAGGGTTATCCTACAACTCTTGCTGACCAGGAATTTGCTCGCTTAGTCGAAGAAAAGACAAACGGAAGAATCAAAGTTGAAGTTTACTCAGGCGGAACACTTTACGGCCAGGAAACAGAAGCTATCGAAGCTCTCCAGCAGGGTTCAATTGCATTTGCACGTGTATCTGCATCTCCTGTTGCTTCCTACGTTCCAGCTCTTAACGTAATCCAGCTTCCTTATCTCTACAGAGATGGCGACCACATGTGGGCAGTTCTTAACTCCTCAATCGGACAGGGATTCCTTGATGAAGTCCAGTCTTCTGGTTCAGGTCTCGTAGGTCTCTGCTACTATGATGGCGGATCAAGAAACTTCTACACAACAACTCCTGTTCATTGTGTTGCTGACCTCAAGGGTCTCAAGATCAGACTCCAGAACAACGAAATGATGACAGAAATGGCTAAGGCTCTCGGAGCTAACCCTGTCACAGGTATTGGTCCTAACGACATCTACTCAGCTATCCAGCAGGGAACAATTGATGGCGCAGAGAACAACTGGCCGACATACGAGTCAAAGGGTGACTACCAGGTAGCTCCTTACTTCTGTCTCGACGGACATACAAGAGTTCCTGAAATCCTTCTTGCTAGTGAGGATGCTCTTTCTAAGCTGAGCGACGAAGATGTTGCTATCATCAAAGAGTGTGCAAAGCAGACACAGGAATATGAAATCCAGAAGTGGGCTGAAAGAGAAAAAGAGAGTGAAGAGAAAGTCATGGCTGGCGGATGTGTTGCTTATACACCGACTGCTGCTGAACTCCAGGAATTCCAGGATGCAATGGCTCCTCTGTATGCTAAGTACGGCGCAGGCTATGAGCAGCTTATCCAGGATATCATCAACACAAAATAATTGATGTTTTCGCGGGGCTCTGGACTCCAGGGCCCTTTTATTAGAGATTACCGGAGGTAATATGTCAAAAAAGACATTTCATGAATGGGCTCTTGAAAACCGTCTTACTGTGGACAAATCCCAGTACAAGGACGGGAAGGCTCCTTTCCATGCCTATATAGTCTGTGTTAACCATTGGTGCCATAAGGTTGTCCTTTGGATTGCTCAGCTTTCATTGATTGTCATGCTCTGTACTGTCTTTGTGAACGTCGTAATGCGTTTCTGCTTCAACAGCGGTATTGCGTGGGCGGAAGAAGTACCGGGTCTGCTTGTAACTCTCTTCACATTCATAGCTTGTGCTATCGGTGTAAGAGACCATCTTCATATCTCTGTCAACCTTATTTATGACAGGCTTAAGAAAGGCGGTGTCGGCCGTAAAGTTTTCGATTTCCTTACAAATATCGTAACTCTCGTCTGCGGATACGTCTTCCTTAAGGGCGGTATTGAGATTATTAATACGCTTACAAAGAGAACAGGTAAGCTTCCTATGACAGGATGGCCAACCTGGATTCAGTACATACCACTCGTTGTCGGTGGAGTTATCATGATATTTGACTCACTGCTCTTCATCTTCAATCTCATCGATCCTGAGGATCTTCTCTATTCCGAGAAGGAGATTGACTATAAGGAACTTCTTGAAGAACAGGCTCACGAACAGGGAGGAGAGAAAGCATGAGTAACGGTTTAGCTACATTCATCCTTCTTGGAGGATTCTTTATCTTGATGGCAGTTAAGGTGCCAATCACATTCGCTATGTTCATCGCTGCATGTGGCTCATGTATGGTATGCGGACTTTCAATTACCGAAATGTGCCGAATGATGCTCAGTGGTGTCAACAACTTCACAATGCTTGCAATCCCGTTCTTCATCGTAATGGGTGAAATCATGGGGGCCGGACAGATAAGTGACAAGATAGTCGACGTCGCAAACCTCGCTGTCGGAAGATTCCGTGGCGGTCTTGCATATGTTAACTGTCTTGACTCAATGTTCTTCGGCGGTATCTCGGGTTCTGCTGTTGCTGACGTTTCATCCCTCGGCTCAGTCGTCATCCCGATGATGGTCGACCAGGGATATGACAGAGACTTCTCAGTTGGTCTCACCGTCACAACTTCCTGCCAGGGAGTTCTTATCCCACCGTCACATAACATGGTCATCTTCGCTCTTGCTTACGGCGGCGGTGTATCCATCGGTGACCTCTTCTATGCAGGCTTCCTCCCGGGTATTGCACTTGGTGTCGGATTCATGATTCTCTGTTTCTTCATGGGCAAGAAGCATAACTTCCCGAAGGGAGAGAAGATGTTCAAGGACGAGAAGATCAGATGGCTCGGAAAGGAAAACGGAAAGATGAAGATGGGACCGTGTATGAAGGTTCTCCTCAACGCTATCCTTCCTCTCTTCACGCTTGTTATCATCATGGTCGGAACAGGTGCCGGAATCTTCACAGCTACAGAGAGCAGTGCAGTTGCATGTTTCTACACATTCTTCCTCACATATTTTGTGTTCAAGAGTGCAAGTCTCAAGGATTTCGGAAAGGTTTTGAAGAACTCTCTGAAGACTCTTTCAATTGTCCTCACACTCATTGCAACAGCAAAGGCTTTTGCTTACATGATGACGTTCCTCCGTATCCCGGCAATGATCACCGCAGCAATCATCGGCGTTACATCGAACCCGTTCCTGCTCATCCTGCTGATGATCGTCATCCTGCTCATTCTCGGATGCTTCATGGATATGGCTCCGCTTATCATGATCATGACACCGATTCTCAAGCCGGTTGCAGATTCCATCGGACTTCCGGCAATCCACTTCGGAATCATCATCATCTTCACATTGGCCATCGGTCTCTGTACTCCTCCTGTAGGATCAGCTCTCTTTGTTGGTTGTGCAGTCGGAAAGACAAGCCTCGAGTCAACAAGCAAGAAGATGCTTCCGCTCTTTGCATGTATGGTTGTCGTGCTATTACTCGTATCGTACATACCGTACTTTGCAAAGTGGCCTCTCTTCGGATATTGATTTTATCTGACTTGGTTGCCCTCATGTTCAGTCATGGGGGCTTTTTCTTTGTCCTGTTTTTGGAAAATAACTGCAGACTGTTGTCTTTTCTTTTCAACTGTGTTACACAATTTTGCATTAAATCGGAAAGGTGTTAAATGCAGGCTTTAAAAGAAAGAATCTTAAAGGAAGGAAAGGTATTACCCGGTAATATCATAAAGATTGACGGTTTTCTTAATCACAGAGTCGATACTGCCCTTTTGAGAGCTATCGCAAAGGAGTTCAAGACTCTTTTCGATACCTCGAAAATAACTGTCGTACTGACGGCAGAGGCATCAGGCATCCCGCTTGCGACTATTTGTGCTGACGAGTATGGGGTGCCTCTTCTTTTTGCAAAGAAGGCCAAGAGTGATAACATTGAGAACGGGCTTTTCAAGAGTGAGGTATGGTCATATACATACAAGAAGAAATTCACTCTCATCGTATCCAAGGAGTGGCTGCATGAGAGCGACAACGTGCTTATCATCGACGACTTCATGGCAAAGGGTAATGCTGTCCAGGGCCTCTTAGACATCGTGGAGGAGGCAGGATGCAGCCTCGAAGGTGTCGGTATTGCCGTTGAGAAGGGATTCCAGGGGGGCGGAGATGCTCTCAGGGCCAAGGGAATCAACTACAAGGCTCTTGCTGTTATTGATTCTATCAGCGACGACGGAAAGGTAACCTTCAGAGAGGATTGAAGATGAAGAAAGTTCTTATACTCGATTTCGGGGGACAGTATAACCTCCTTATTGCACGCCGAGTGCGTCAGAGCGGAATCTATTGCGAGATAAAAAGCTACAGGATGAAGATGGATGAGATAATATCATTCTCTCCGGATGCAATCATCCTTACCGGAGGGCCTGCAACTGTCTTCGAGGAGAATGCTCCTCGTCTTGACGAGTCTCTCTTCAACATGGGGATTCCTGTTCTCGGTATATGCTATGGCATGCAGCTTATGGTCTATGAGAATGGCGGGGAGTGCAGGAAGGCCGAGAAGAGGGAGTATGGTAAGGTAACTCTCAACCACACGGATTCTCTCCTCTTCAGGGATGTTCCCTCATCTTCTGTCTGCTGGATGAGCCATGGTGTTGAGTGTGAGAAACTCCCGGAAGGTTTTGTTACAACGGCAACTTCCGCATCCTGCTCATTTGCCGCGATTGAGAACAGGGATAGAAAACTCTACGGAGTACAGTTCCATCCAGAGGTCGTCCATACAGAATACGGTACAAAGATACTTGAGAACTTTTTATATCTTATCTGCGGCTTCAAGAAAGAATGGACAATGAACAATTATCTTGAGACAGCTGTGAATGAGATAAGAAATAAGGTTGGGGACAGACGTGTCCTTCTTGCTCTCTCTGGCGGTGTTGACAGCACAGTCTGCGGAGCTCTTCTCAGCCGTGCCGTCGGAAACCAGCTTACCTGTATCTTCGTTGACCACGGGCTCTTGAGAAAGAACGAAGGTGATGAGGTGGAAGCTGCAATGAAATCACTTCTGTCCTCTTCTGATATAATGCGTATAGATGCCTCTTCTCTCTTTCTCGATAACCTCAAGGGGGTAGAGGAGCCTGAAAGAAAGCGTAAGATAATAGGTGAGACGTTCATCAGAGTCTTTGAGAAAGAGGCAAAGAAGATAGGCGAAGTCGATTTCCTTGCCCAGGGGACAATCTATCCGGATGTAGTGGAGAGCGGACTTGGGGGAGAGAGTGCAGTCATAAAGAGCCACCATAATGTCGGGGGACTTCCTTCTGTAGTCTCCTTCAAGGAGATAATCGAACCATTGAGAATGCTCTTCAAGGATGAGGTGAGACAGCTTGGTCTTGAACTCGGCCTCCCCGAGAGCATAGTGATGAGACAGCCTTTCCCAGGTCCGGGACTTGCCATAAGAATCATCGGTGAAGTCACACGTGAGAAACTTGATATATTGAAGGATGCTGATGCCATCATGCGAGAGGAGGTAGTAAAACTCGGCTACGATAAGGCACCAAGCCAGTATTTTGCCGCCCTTACGAATATGAGGAGTGTAGGGGTCATGGGGGATGAGAGAAGCTATGACTATGCTATAGCCCTCAGGGCAGTCAATACTACAGACTTCATGACAGCTACTTTCTCCCGCCTGGACTGGGAACTTCTTGACAGGATTTCCTCGAGGATTGTGGGTGAGGTAAAGCACATAAACAGGGTGCTTTATGATATAACAAGTAAACCACCAGCAACGATAGAACTTGAGTAGTCTGGCCTTATTTAACCATTATAACTCTTTGTGATATAAGTAATTATTTTTACTGTATTTTTCGTGAAGGAAAAAGAGAAATTTGTTTGAAGCACATCAAGAAAATGACAAAGCTGTAAAGCAAGCGTATGGTTTTAAGAATTGATACATTATTGTCATTCCTTGATGAAAGGGGTAAAAGGTTATATCTCGGAGCTGAGGCTAAAGCGCTCGGAAGAGGCGGAGTAAGTAGTGTGAATATTTGCCCGAGTTAGCACCGGGTGTTGTGGCTTGAGCACCACTGGTGGTTGCTTATTCAGCACCGCTGGTATTTTTGTTATTTTCCTGTTGGGGATGTTGTCTGCAATGATGGAAATATTACCGCGGTACTGCTCACTCATGCGTGGGAGTTTTCGCTTTTTCTCTGCTGTACATTCCTTTTATATGTAAGGTATGCCGTTTCCTATCATGCATCCGTTGCGCATAAGAAGGAATGTTTTCTGCCTTGATAAGAGGGACACCTTTCTCTGAAAAAGCGTAGGTGAACGGGAAATACGGATTTCTTATGTTCTTATGGGGCATCCAGAGTCCCGTCGCCGTTCCGTGGCCACAGAAGAGCAGGGTATCCTTCTCCTCAGTCAATGCTTTTCTTATCTTCTCCTCCGTTCCGTTCGTAACAAGCGTAACGCCTGCCAAACCCTGCCATATCTTCTTTAAAGCTTTAGTATCCGGATCATTGAAATCGGAATAGATTACAGTTATATCTTTCTCCTCCATGAAGAGTATAGAAGAGATGAATGAAGAGGTCGTTCATGTTTATGTAATGATTAGTCATCTCGTTAATGATATCAATCTGCTCTCTTTAACGTCAGCTAATAAGAATAATTTTTCCCGAAGACGTTCATTCGTCATAGAATTTATGAAATAGTAGAAGTGTCCCTGAATGTAACTGTTCAATACTTGGAACCTGTCTCGATATGTGGTAATCTTTTATCGGCACCGCAGAGACACGGTGGACGGTGACCTCTTGAATCTGTAATAGGATATTCAGGAGGGTTCCTCCTGATTTCTTCGATAACGTTGATAAAGGAGGTGCATATGTCTGATTTCGAATTGATAATGATCGTATTAACGATTATAAATTTGCTGATCGCACTTTATAATGCAATAAAAAAATAACCGTCCCTAGACTTCAAAATCGGACGGCTATTTCGTTCAAATCTTGAGGTTACCGTCTACTGGCGGTGCCTTCCTTCTATCTATAATGTATGTAATAACCCTTCGGTTGTCAAGTTTTTGCATAAGTATGAATGGCTTTGATAAACACCTCCTTTCTTCATATCCTTTGCAGTGAAAAAGATTTATCCAGGCTTCAGTTTGCTATCATAAGCCTTAAGAGTGATGAATATGTCATAAAGAACTACTTCGTCAATGTTGCTACTCTATAAGTAAAAAGGATTGTCCAGGCTTATGATTACAGCATCAGACGTGCAGATATAGCTCAGATGAAGGCCAATGAGGAGGAGAAGCTGGATAATCTCCCAGAGTCGCTACAATCGTCCAAGAAGGCGGAAGCACTGGGAG
>CAVIAZ010000091.1:0-7606 GCA_963640795.1 bacterium
GGTGTTGCTTTTCTTCTGGAAGTGACTAATATATTAGTATGTTACAACAAAAGGGAGGCATCTCATGAAGATGACATTAAGGTGGTTCGGTACTGGATTTGATTCAGTGACTCTGAAGCAGATTAGGCAGATTCCGGGGGTAAGCGGAGTAATCACAACACTCTATGACATCCCGGCAGGGGAGGTTTGGCCAAGGGAGAGGGTCAGGGCTCTGAAGAAGGAAGTTGAGGAGAGCGGGCTCAGAATCGAGGGCATAGAGAGCGTCAATGTATCCGACGCCATCAAAATAGGGTCAGAAAAGAGGGATGAACATATAGATAACTATATAAAGTCACTTGAAGCTCTCGGAGAAGAGGGGATTGATGTTGTCTGCTATAACTTCATGCCTGTCTTTGACTGGACAAGAACAGACCTTGCCAAGGTTCGTCCGGATGGCTCAACTGTCCTTGCGTATGACCAGAAGGTTGTTGATACCATCAACCCGCAGACATTCTTTGACCAGACAACAGAGAACAGCAACGGCTTTGTCATGCCGGGCTGGGAACCCGAGAGGCTGAAGACTGTGAAATCTCTCTTCGAGGCTTATAAGGATATAGACAGCACTAAGCTTTTCAATAACCTTGTCTACTTCCTGGAGGCTATCGGGCCTGTGTGTGAAAAATACGGGATAAAGATGGCAATACATCCAGATGACCCTGCATGGCCGGTCTTCGGTCTGCCGAGGATTATAACGGGGGAGGAATCTGTAAAGAAGCTCCTGAAGGCGGTAGATAAGGAGTATAACGGCCTTACACTCTGTATGGGATCTCTCGGGACCAACCCGAAGAATGACATCCCGTCAATTATCCGCACTGCGAAGGGAAGGATTCACTTTGCACATATAAGGAATCTTCATCATTTCAGCGAGGGTGTATTTGAAGAGGCTGCACATCTCTCAAGTGATGGCTCCTTCGATATGTATGAAGCTGTTAAGGCTCTTCATGACATTGGGTTTGATGGTCCTGCAAGGCCTGACCATGGAAGGACAATCTGGGGCGAGAAATGTATGCCGGGCTATGGCCTCTATGACAGGGCATTGGGTGCTGAATACATTCTGGGGCTCTGGGAAGCAATTGATAAAAGTGAGAAAAGGGGAATATGAGAAACTCTGACAGGAAGGATGTTTATACAGAACTCAGGGAGGCAATAACTCTGTTGAGGATACTTCCGGGAACTGAGTTGAGCGTAGAGAAACTCACAGAGGAGTACGGGGTTTCCCGCTCCCCTGTGAGGGACGCTCTCCTAAGGCTTGAACGTGACAGACTTGTCGATATCTTTCCGCAGAAGGGCACTAGAGTGTCATTTCTCGACGAGAATGTAATAGAAGAGGAACGCTTCATGCGTAGATGTGTAGAACTCGGAGTAGTCGGGAAGTGCATGGAGAAGAAGCGCTCGGAGAAAGAGTCGGAGGCATTTGTCATGAAGCTGGAGAGCAATCTCCTGGGGCAGACGGCAGCCATTCTTGAAGAGGACTATGCCTCATTCTTCAAGGCGGACGATGACCTTCATCATCTCTTCTATACAGAAGTCGGACTGGAGAATGTATGGTCAGTAGTTGATGCCCATACAGGTAATGACAAGAGAATCAGGATGCTCTCTTACTCTGATACATCAATCATTGATGGAGTGAGAAAGCAGCATGAGGAGCTTGTCAGAGCAATAAAGGATAAGGATTACGACAGGGTGATGAACATTGAGAAGAATCACCTCGAGAAGGTCTCAAGGGAGATAAAGGACTTTGAGGAGCAGTACCCGTCCTATTTCATAAAAAAGGAGCAGAAGTAAAATGAAATTAAAGACTAAAGATTTGGATCTGATTAGAAAGAATGGAACCAAAGTTTTCTCTTTCGACAGGGAGAAAGTTATTGAGAACACTCAAAAGAGACCTGAGTGGATACATTTTGGGGCTGGAAACATCTTCAGGATTTTCCCTGCAGCTCTCTCCCAGCACCTCCTCGAGAGTGGTGACATGGACACCGGAATTCTGGTTGCCGAGGGCTTCGACTATGAGATTGTTGATGATATTTACCGCCCGCATGATGACCTGACACTTGCAGTGACCCTTAAGGCCGACGGCAGTGTCGAGAAGGAGATCATCGGAAGTGTTGCTGCATCTGTGAAGGTAGGTCAGGAGTTCAGTGAAGACTGGGAGACTCTTGAAAAGGCATTCCGGAATCCGAGTCTCCAGATGGTATCTTTCACTATCACGGAGAAGGGCTATGCAACACATACTTCCTCGGGAGAAATCATGCCTTCTTACATGAGTGATTTTGCATCAAGCATAAAGGGGGCAAAAATGCTCCTGAGCCGCATTGTTTATCTATTATCCCTGAGGTGGAAAGACGGTGCTTATCCTCTGACATTCGTCAGCATGGATAACTGTTCGAAGAACGGGGAGAAACTGAGGTCTGCCCTTCTTCTGATTGCATCTGAGTATGTGAAGAACGGTTCTCTTTCAAAAGAGTTCCTCGACTATATCAGCAACGAGACAAAGGTAAGTTTCCCCTGGTCAATGATCGATAAGATTACTCCGCGTCCAGATTCTTCTGTCCTCGAGACACTCAAAAAAGAAGGTTGGGAGGACATGGATGCAATAGTTACGGGGAAGCATACATACATAGCTCCATACGTCAATGCCGAGGAGACACAATATCTTGTGATAGAGGACAACTTCGCCAACGGAAGACCGGCTCTCGAGAAGAGCGGTGTCTACATGACCACTCGTGATACTGTAAACAGGACAGAGAGAATGAAGGTGACAACATGTCTCAATCCTCTCCACACCGCACTTGCTCTTTCCGGATGCCTTCTTGGCTACACTCTCATAAATGAGGAAATGAAGGACAGTGATCTTGTAGCCATGATAAAAAGATTGGGATACATAGAGGGACTACCGGTTGTCACAAACCCGGAAATCATAGAGCCGAAGGCATTCATTGACGAGGTAATCAATGTGCGTCTTCCCAATCCCTTCATGCCCGATACTCCACAGCGTATCGCAACGGACACCTCCCAGAAGCTTTCAATCCGCTTCGGAGAGACTGTGAAGTCATACATGGAGAAAGGCATGGACCTTAACTCCCTCAGGGTTGTTCCCCTTGTTTACGCTCTCTTTATGCGTTATTGGCTTGGCGTTGATGACAGCTTCGTTTCCTTTGAACCCTCTCCGGACCCGATGGCTGGTGAGATAAAATCTCTCCTTGAGGGAATTGAGGCAGGTAAGGAGATTGTTGATTACAGTGGTATAAAGAAGCTTCTTTCAAATGAGAAGATATTCGGCTTTGATGTAACAGGAACTCCTCTTTATGAAAAGGTTCTGGATTATTTCAGAGATATGGTAAGAGCAAAGGGAGCGGTCAGAGAAACCATCCATAAGGCAGTAAATTAAAAATTCATATAAAAGGAATTGAGCAATGAAGATGCTGTACGATTGTATAGTGATAGGCTCCGGGGTTGTGGGCTCAGCCATAGCCCGTGAGCTTTCACGCTATAACCTCAAAATTGGGGTTCTGGAGAAAAATTTCGATGTCTGCAACGAGACAAGCGGACGTAACTCAGCTGTTGTCCACGGCGGTTTTGCTAACCCCACCGGGTCACTGAAAGCTAAATGCTGTGTTGCGGGAAACAAAATGATGGACGAACTCTCGTCCGAACTGGGATTCCCTTTCTCTCGCTGCGGGAAGGTCCTTGTGGGAAACACGGAAGAGGACAGGAAGCAGCTTGAGAGAACTCTCGAACAGGGAAGGGTAAACGGCTCGGAAGGACTGAGGATGATAGATAAGGAGGAACTCCTCTCTATCTGCCCGTACGTCAAGGGTGAGTTCGCACTCTTTTCTGAGAGAAGCGGTATAATGGATCCCTTCCTCTATACAATTGCACTGGCAGAGAATGCAAAGAAGAACGGTGCAGATTTCTTCTTCAACCATAAGGTTACCGGGATAGAGAGAAAGGACGGAATCTACTATGTGAAGACAGCGCATGGTGACTTTGCTGCCCGCTGGGTAGTCAATGCTGCGGGGCTTGGAGCAACAGAGGTCTCTTCTTTTGTCGGACTTACTGACAAAAAGGTCATCTATTCAAGAAGTAACTACATTATCCTCAATAAGAGGATGGGGAAGATGCTTCCTCTTCCTGTCTATCCTGTCCCGAGTAATGTATACATGGGAATCCACATCACTCCGACAATCGACGGTAATGTGACTATAGGCCCTGATGCTGAGAACACCGATGATCCTACCTACTATGGAGTACCGGAGGAGAAGATAGAGCTTCTTGCCTCCGAGGGAGCAAGGCTCTGGCCACATATTAACGCACGTGACCGAATCAGGATCTTCTCAGGCATCCAGCCTAAGGCTGTTGATGAAAAGGGGAATATCATCGACTGGCAGGTCGATATATATGACGACAGGGCACCGAACTTTGTCTCCCTGATCGGCATTGAGTCTCCCGGACTGACTGGAAGTGTTCCTCTTGCAAAATATGTTGTTTCAATGATGGAGGAGAGGGAGAAGTTTACACCTAATCCTTCATTCAATCCCAAAAATGATAAGAAGGTTGTCTTCAGGGAACTTCCTCTTGAGGAGAAGAACAGGCTTATAAAGGAGAATCCGGACTATGGTGAAGTTGTCTGCTCATGCGAGGAGATAACAAAGAAGGAAATCATCGATGCCATACACAATCCTCTCGGGGTGGCCACTTTGACAGGCGTCAAATACCGTACCCGTGCGATGATGGGACAGTGTCAGGGCGGTTTCTGCCAGATGAAGATTTATAAGCTGATTGAGGATGAACTGGGGAAGAACGGTGATGATATCCGGTACTCGTTCCAGGGTTCATGGCTTACAGATGGTGTTTTGAGGAAAGAAGATGAGTAAGAAGATAGATACAGTAATTATCGGGGGAGGCCCAGCCGGGCTGAGTTCTGCCGTGGCTCTATATAAGAGCGGGGTGAAGGATATAATCATACTTGAGAGGGAGGCCCAGCTTGGCGGAATATTGAGACAGTGTATTCATGACGGTTTCGGGTTGGACAGGTTCAGGGAGAACCTCTCAGGGCCTGAGTATGCATCCCATTTCATAAGGGAAGTGGAGGAGAACCACATTCCGTACATGACGAATGCAACTGTCATGAGGATAACTCCGAATCGCGAAGTTGAGGTTTCCACAAGGGAAGGTGTCATTGTATATGAAGCTAAAGCCATCATCCTGGCCATGGGGTGTAAGGAACGGAGTGCCGGTAGCATTGCTCTCCTTGGAGAGAGACCAAGCGGTGTCTTCACAGCAGGTACGGCACAGGCTTACATGAACCTCTATAACAGGATGCCCGGAAAGAATGTCATTATCCTGGGCTCGGGAGATATTGGCCTTATCATGGCAAGGAGACTTACCCTGGAGGGAGCAAAGGTCAGTGCAGTCTTTGAGCTGATGCCGACCCCGAACGGGCTTCCGAGAAACATTGTCCAGTGTCTCTATGACTACGACATTCCTCTCTATCTTAACCATACTGTCACGAAGATATTCGGTAAAACCAGGATTGAAGGCGTTGAAGTGAGTGAAGTCGATGAAAAGAGGCAGGTGATTAAGGGGAGTGCAAAATACTATCCTTGTGACACTCTTATCCTCTCTGTCGGACTTATCCCGGAGAATATCCTCCTTGAGGAAGCAGGGATAGAAATAGATCCTGCAACAAGCGGAGCTGTAGTTGACGAGCACTACGAAACCTCCGCAAGCGGTATCTTCAGCTGCGGTAATGTCCTTCATGTACATGACCTTGCCGATGCTGTCACAAAGGAGTCTGAGCTTCTTGCTGCGTCTGTGAAAGCTTATGTTGAAGGAACTCTTGAAAAGGAGAGATGCATATCTGTCAAAAAGGGCAACGGAATCGGTCATGTTGTTCCGCAGCAGATAAGGGGAAAGGGTAAATTCCTGATGACGATGCGTGTCAGATCACAGTTCACCAATGCCACAATCGCCCTTACCCAAAACGGGAAGGTGATAGCAGAGAAGAAAATCAGAAAGGCCATACCGGCAACCATGATTGAACTTGAAGTAGACGGCTCGAAAATCGAGAACGGTGAAAGTGTGGAGGTGAGTGTCCTATGACGAAACTGTATACTTGTATATGCTGCCCGAACGGCTGTGATATTAACGTGGAGCTTGAAGACGGAAAGATAGTCTCTTTCTCGGGAAACAAGTGTAAAAAGGGAGAAGATTACATTAAACAGGAAATCACATCCCCGTACAGGACCATTGCCTCATCTGTCCTTGTGAAGGGAGGGGAACTTCCCCTTGCCAGTGTCAGGACGACTAGGGCTGTCCCCAAGGACAGGATCTTCTCTGTCATGGATGAGATAAGGAAGGTTGTCCTTACCGCTCCTGTGGAGGAGGGGACAACAGTCATCAGTAACGTATGTAATCTTGACTCCGACATAATAGTCACCAGGAGTGTAAGAAAGGCTTGACGAATTGAGTGCACCGGGAGACCGGTGCATTCTTCTCATTTTCTCTTTCCAAGATATTTCTCAAGCTTTCTTCCTCTCTTGATTTCGCTATCAGAGTAGAGATCCTCTCCTGTGATGAGGAGGATATTATCGGGAGACTCATAGCCAAGGACGGAAGCAAAGCCGATACCTGAAAGCGGAATATTTGCCTTTTTCATCTTTTCCTTCTCCTCTTCTCTCAATTTATCTTTCAACGGGGAGCTAAGATATTTGCATGAAATGATGAAGTACCCGTTACTCTGCTTGATGACGACATCGTACTCGATGTTCTCATCCTTGCTGTCAAACCAATAGGTACCTATGTCATAAAAATCAATTGTAGGGTTGTTCCTGATGCATAGTGATATGAAATCTCTTGTTGCATCTTCAAATTTTCTTGAAATGAAGGTAGCCACCCCGTCTTTTATCTTTTCCCAGACAAAGTCTGCCCCGAAGCTGTTGAGGAAATAAACTTCCGGAAGAATAAATCCATAAAAGAACCTGATGAGGTTATCTTTGATTGAATAGAAGGTTTTCTTCCTGTCGTCTTTTGTATTGATTGGAACTTCCCTTGTTATAACAGACATCTCATAGAGGCGCTTACACTCGTCTGCTACTGCCGAACTGGAGAGATTGAGGGAAGAGGCTATGTCTCTGTTTCGTTTTTTTCCCATTTCCCAGAAAACGGAGAATCTCCTCTGCTTTCTCAATCTTGAAGATTTCTTTCAAGAGTGTTTCTGTCAGAATTATATATACGGAAGATGATTTGTCCAAAAGAAGGGTCTTTATGTTCCATTCAAGCCCTTTCTCCGGTACAAGCTTTTCAAGTACAAACGGGAGTCCTCCGAAGACCGCCCAGAATGCAACCTTGTCTCTTGGCTCAAGACTTGGGTAGAAAGACGAGGCCTCGTAATAATTGAAAGGTTGCAGTTCTATGCTGAGGGAGAATCTACCATAGAGTGGGGCTGAATAGGCTGCCAGGCCCTTCCTTACCGATATGTATGAACCACAGAGAATGATGGTTATATTGTCGCTCAAAGTGTCAAGTGCGATCTGAATAAAGGAGTCAAAGTTGCCCTGTCTGTAGC
>CAVIAZ010000092.1:0-7547 GCA_963640795.1 bacterium
AGATAATGACCCAGATAATCCCGCTGTTTTCTTACTGGAGCCCAAGTCTCTTCTTGAGTTCGTCTGAGTATTGGGGTATGGCCCCGCGGTGCTGCACAACGTATGATGCAACCTGTGTGGCTTTATCGAGTGCTGTTCTTATCTCATCTCCTGCTATAAGGAAATGGAGGAAGGCTGCAGAGAATGAGTCACCGGCACCGACTGTGTCCACAACACTCACCTTCTCCGGGAAGGAGTAGTAATTTCCTTCTCTCGTCAGGATAATTGAACCTTCAGATCCCTTTGTGAGGATAATCATCCTGAGAGTGGTGTACTTAGCAAAAAGTTCACCAAGGGAAGATATGCCGAACATGGAGATGATAACCTTCTCCTCATCGTCGTTGACTTTAAGGATGGTTGCCTTACTGAGGCCCTCGTCTATTATTTCCTTTGAGTAGTAATTGAGACGGAGGTTTACATCAAAGAAGAACTCCCTTGCCTTTATGCTTCTCATGATTCTCCAGAGTGTCTGGTGTGATACTTCCCCTCTCTGTGCCAGTGTACCATAGACGAAGACATCATACTCCCCATTAAGGAGTTTCACCTCATCCTCATCATCCAGTGCTATGTAATCCCAGGCACAGGGGGTATTGAAGGAGTATGAAGGAATACCATCATTGAGGGTGACAAATGCGCATCCTGTTTCATAGGGGACAGTTTTGACGAATGTGGGGTCTACTCCTATGGAGAGGACAGAGGAGAGAGATTCTCTTCCGAGTTCATCTTCTCCGACAGCACTTATCATATAAGCAGTGTCACCCAGCCTCGAGAAATGGCCCGCAACATTGAATGTTGCCCCGCCGATTGTCTTTTTCTCTTTAAAAACATCCCAAAGGATTTCGCCATAACAGACTGCTTTCATTTCCTTTTTCTCCTTCCTAATTCTCCCCCATTTGAATAAAATGGTAAATATGAAACAGTTTACATCACTTGAAGACACATTGACTCTTAATAACGGCGTGGAGATTCCCGTCATTGGATTCGGTACCTGGCAGTCACCCTCTGGTGATATCGCCTACAACGCAGTTCTGAGCGCGCTCAGAAGTGGCTATGTCCACATAGACACAGCAACTGCCTACGGCAATGAGGAGAGCGTCGGGAAGGCAATTTCCGACTACATGAAGGAAAGCGGGACAAGAAGGGAGAAACTCTTCATCACGACTAAACTCCAGAATCCTGACCATGGCTACCTGAACACAAAGAAGGCAATCGACAAATCCCTGAGTCTCCTCGGTCTCGATTACCTCGACCTCTATCTCATCCACTGGCCGAACCCCGTAGCATTCAGGGACAACTGGAAGGAAATGGACAGAGAGAGCTGGAGGGCTATGGAGGAAGCATATAAAGAGGGAAAGATAAGGGCTCTAGGACTTTCAAACTTCTGGCCACACCACATTGATGTCATCCTCAAGGAGGCTTCAGTCCTTCCTGCTGTCAACCAGATCAAGTTCTGCCCGGGAATCAACCAGAGGGAGATTGCAGACTATTCAAGAGACAAGGGAATGCTTCTTGAGGCTTACTCCCCTATGGGAACTGGTGCGATGTTCAATAACCCTGTAATGATTGAACTCAGCTCAAGATACAACAGGTCTATTGCCCAGCTCTGCATCCGCTACGCCCTCCAGAGTGGTTATATCCCACTCCCGAAGAGCGTCACTCCAGAGAGGATAAGAGACAACGCCAACGTCTTCGGCTTTGAAATCTCGGAAGAAGACATGAAGAGAATAGAGGGTGTAATTCCTGACGGGGTAGTACCTGCCCGGAATCCGGACGAAACAACCTTCTGATAATTTGATAATTCTTGCCACACACCTGAATGTGTGGTAATTTTTTGATAGTGGCTGGTATAGCCACAAAGAAAGTGAGGTAATTATGGCGAAGTACGATGTAGTTGTTGTAGGAGCCGGGAATGCCGGACTCATTGCAGCGCTTCTTTGTCAGAAGAGCGGAAAGAAAACATTGCTTATCGAGCAGCATAACGTACCGGGAGGATGTGCCACCAGCTTTGTAAGAGGGAGATTCGAGATAGAACCTTCCCTGCACGAGCTCTGTGACTACGGCCCGGCAGACAACCCCGGGGACGTGAGGAATATCATGGAGTCATTCGGGCTTAAACTTGACTGGATTGAGGTTCCGGACTGCTACAGGGTCATTTCAAAATACTCCGATGGTGGTGATATGGATGTGACGATGCCGAGCGGTATACAGAATTACATTGACGCCATGGAGAAATATGTTCCGGGCTCAAGGGAGAAGATGAACACCCTCTTTGCCCTCTTTGATGAAGTGCTTGCGGGAATCGGGTACATAACAGCATCAAAGGGCCACGCAGACAGCAAGGTCCTCCAGACAAAATACCCTAACCTCCTCAGAACCGGTGCTTACCCGACAAAGAAGGTCTTTGATGCCATAAAGCTTCCACAGCGCTGCCAGGACATTCTTTCCACCTACTGGTCATACCTCGGTGTCGACATGGAACATCTCTCGTTCATCCATTATGCGGCTATGGTCCATAAGTATGTCTCCAGAGGTGCATATATACCGAAGCACACATCCCATGAGCTTTCAGTGACAATGACAGAGAAGCTGAGAGAGCTCGGTGGTGACATCTGGTTCAATTGCCGGGCAGAGAAGTTCCTCTTTGACGGCGAGAGGTGCTGCGGAGTCGAGACAAGTATGGGACGCATAGACTGTGACTACGTGCTTGCTAATATTAACCCTGACATAATTTACGGTAAGATGGTTCCGAAAGAGCTCATCCCCGAGAGGGAGAAGAAGCTCAGTGCCGCACGTAACTCCGTTTTCGGCGGAAGAATGTATACCGCTTACTTCTGTCTCGATAAGACAGCAGAGGAACTCGGAATAAAGGACTACTCAATCTTCCTTCCCGGTACATCCGATTCAAAGAAAGAGTACGACAACATAATGAAGGGAATGAAGTATAACGACTTCTCTATATTCCTCTGCTACAACATAGCAGATCCCGATTTCTCACCAAAGGGTACATGTGTCTGTTCATTCACCACGTTCGGCTCTCCCGTGGACTGGAATACACTCAAAGAGGAAGACTACTTCCGCTTCAAGAATGAAGGAGCGGAGAAGTTCCTCGATTCACTCAAGGCAAAGACGGGAATCGACCTGAGGGGCCACATTGAGGAGATGGAAGTGGCATCCCCGTGGACATTCTGCCACTATCTGAATGTTCCGGAAGGCTCTGTCTACGGCTATGAGACACGAGACTGGGACGGCATGATGGCAAGAATGATGATGCTCTCCTCTGACTACCCGATAAAGGGTCTCAGGCCTATCGGAACATCAGGGCCGAGGGGTGACGGTTACTCAGCAACCATGATCTGCGGCCAGATGATGGCAGGATATGCACTTAAGGAACTCGGAGAGAAGGGAGGAAAAAGATAATGGCACTTAATGTTAAAGTCGGTCTTATCGGCAAATTCGATATGCTCAAATTCAAGAACATGGCGTCTCTCAGGGAAAAGACAATTGAGAAGGCAGAGGCGAAAGAGATTAAGGGAGAGTGGGCAATGAACGAGAATGCTGCTCACCTCCACCCTTCCTCACTCCATCTTGTCATAAAGGAGATCATAGACCATCCTCTCTCCGAGGCAAAGACATACGTTCTCTCGAGTAAGGACGGATCACCACTTCCCTACTTCAGAGCTGGTCAATACCTCTCGCTCAAGCTCAAGTTCGGTGAGAGTTTCGTAACGCGTGCCTACTCCATCGCATCATCCCCCAAGGAGGCCCTTAACGGCAGATATTACATCACAGTCAGGTCCAATCCTTCAGGCTATGCGGCAGAGAAGATTCTCTCGGAGTGGAAACCAGGCGATGAGATTATATCATCATCTCCTCTCGGACAGTTCTACTATGAACCGCTAAGGGACTCAAAGACTGTCATCGCACTTGCAGGAGGATCAGGTATTACTCCTTTCCTCTCCATGGCATATGCAATCAGGGACGGAATTGAGGACTTCAACCTCACTCTTCTCTACGGCTCAAGAAACGAGAGTGTGATCCTCTTTAAGGATGAACTTGAGAAAATAAGTAAAGAGTGTGAGAAGGTAAAGGTAGTCAATGTCCTCTCCGATGAGGAGAAAGAAGGTTATGAACATGGTTTTATAACATCCTCCCTCATTAAGAAGTATGCTCCCCGGGACGGGAATTACTCCATCTTCCTCTGTGGCCCAGAGGCCATGTACCGCTTTGTAAAGCCCGAGATAGACTCCCTTGGCCTTCCAAAGAAGAACTTCAGACGTAAGATGATAGACGTCACAAAGAAGCCCTGGGAGAAAGAAGGATACCCAGAAGAGGCTAAAGACAAGGTCTTCAAGGTGAAAGTAAAGCAGGGCGATAAGGAATACATGATAGAAGCCTCAGCTAATGAGCCAGTTCTTGTCGCACTTGAGAGAAACGGCATCAAAGCTCCCTCGAGATGCCGCTCCGGAGAATGCGGATGGTGCAGATCCAAGCTCCTCAAGGGCAAAGTATTCATCCCGGAGGAGAATGAGGCAAGACGCTATGGGGACAGACAATATGATTACATACACCCCTGTGCGTCATTCCCGGTAAGCGACCTCACGATTGAGGTTCCAGGAGAATACTACTAAGGATAAAGGCGGCTCATTCCGGGCCGCCTCATCTTTTAACTCTCCAATGGGAATATTTCTATCTCCACATCCCCCAGTGCATACGATGCACATGGATGGATCCAGCCGAACTTCCTGTCGGCAAGTCTCCTCCCGTCCCCGTCAGGGCGGACATAGACATCCCCGCTTATAAGGCGTGAGTGGCACCAGCCGCACTCCCCGCTCCTGCAATGGGACGGTGCTTTGATTCCGGCCTTCTCTATCGCCCAGAGAATCGGCTCATCAGAGCGTACCGGAACTGTCTTCTTCTCTCCCCTGATTACCACAGTCAGCCTGAATTCCTTTCCTTTCTTATCAGAGGGGAAAGCCACATCAGAATCATTGATCTTTCTGTCACCGGAGAGTTCGAAACGGACAAACTTCTTCCGGATCTTGAGTTTCTCTATCTGTGTCCTCTCAAACTCATATAGTGCACCCGGCCCGCATACGAAGATACTGTACTCCCCTTCCGGAGCATATTTTGCGATAATCTCATCTGTTATGAATCCGCTTTCATAGCCTTCCCTGTTCTCATCCGAAAGCACATGGACAACCTTCACTTTACCTTCACACTGCGATGCAATTTTCTCTAATCTCTCTTTGAGGAGAATACTCTCTTCATTGCGGCTGCCGTAAAGAACCGTCAGGTTGAAATCCTCCACCTTGTCACGAATAGCACCTGCCATCGATATGAACGGGGTAATCCCGGAGCCACCGGCAATTGCTATGACATTACCACTGTCCCTGAGTTCCTGGTGATAGAATTCACCAAGCGGCCCGCTGATTCTCACTTCACTTCCGACATGCCAGTTACCAAGGATCCAGGATGAGGCAAACCCGGGATTCGTCTTCTTGACAGTGATTGTATAGCTACCCTCTAATGCCTCCTTCGGGGAAGAGGCAATCGTGTAGGGTTTATTGGTCTCTGTGCCGTCTATTGAGAGTGCAACAGAAACATATTGCCCTGCCCTGAAATAAGCAAGTTCCTCTGTACCCTTATCCTTATCGGGAACGAGGGTGAAACTCTTTGCATCCTTATGCTCCTCAACTCTCTCCACCTTCACATACTGCAGAGAGGGATGGAGGGAGGATGCGAGAATATTTGCACTGAATACGGACTCCGGGATGGTTGCCGGATAGCTCTCAATTGCCTTTACCCTTGTCTTCACCTCTCCAAGGAACGGAAACGGGGTAAGTCCCTTAAGACCTTTTTTCGAATAGTTGTACCTGCTCATATCATCTTGACTCCTTCTTCATCTCTTCAAAGAAATACCTTGCCTGTTCCTGGCCCGAAAGATATGCCTGGGAGTACCCGTCCATCTGGGTGCCGTGTCCGCCGACAAACCTCAAGCCTTTAATCGTGTAGTCGACCTTATGTGCACATTGCACGCGGGGGAACATCCCGTCCCAGGTTGAAGGTATATAACCATAGACATCACCGTTCGGAGTTCCGAGGTAACGTGCCCATGTGACAGGGGAAGCTACCACTATCTCCTCAATGTGACTCTTGAGGTCACAGCCTGTAACCTCTTCGTAGCGCTCGACACACTCTCTTGCTATCCTGTCCTTCACGCGGAAATAATCCTCTTTCCTTACATCCTTGAAGGGGTCTCCCGTATAGAACTTGCTGAATTGCAGAAAAGCCCTGTTTTCACCTGCTGCATCCTTGAGGGCATTGGTAAGAACTGTACATGTAATGTCCTTATGTGTCTCGAGAGAACCCGAGGAGAGGAATTGCTCATGGTTATTCGGATTATAGCGCATGAACGTATCATAGTTTTTGAGCCCGATTTCCTCTGCAGAGGCATCAAGTCCCAGGTACACAGTAAAGCACGACTGGGCAAGGCGCTCGGCATTCATCTTCTTCCTGTCATATTCCGGAACCTCATTCTTATCGACCATGCGGTCAAAGACAACATGTGGCATGAGGTTGGAGAGGATATAGCTGCATTCAATATATTCCCCGCTTTTGAGGACAACACCCTTAGCCTCCCCGTTCTTTATATCGATCTTATCAACAGTGGTGTTGTACCAAATATCACCACCATACTCCCGGATCTTCTTGTCAAAGGCAAGGGAAATCTCATGGGAGCGGTTCTTTGCAAACCAAGGAAGCTGTGTCAGGTATACATAGGTCATGAATGTGTAGGGCGCAAAGCTCATCTCGGTCGAGTCTGCAGAGACATAAGTCCAATAGGACTCGAATATGTTCCTTGCCTTCTCCGGTACTCCAATCCGTCTCAGCATCTCCTCACACGGCATCGGGACAAGACGCATCAGGTCATAATACTTGAGCATCATCTTCACCTTCTCAAGTCCCTCAGGCTCATTATTTCTCTCATAGAGCCACTCGACCCCGTCAACAAGCATCCTCCCGAGTTCCATGACAGTCGTCATACTCTCACGGCTTCCAGGGACAGCCTTCTCCATTGCGTCAATGAAGTTCTCAACTCCGGCTGGCATGCTCACATTGAACCCGCCCTCATCTGTTGCTATTGCTGCAAAGCTCTCGTGTACAGGGCACCATTCAACATCAAGACCGTAGTCATCCTCTAAGAGCTTTCTGACAGCTCCCCTCTTTCCTTCTCCCTCTCCCGTTCCCATCTGACAGAGTTCATGGAGAGTTGCCTCAAACTCATAATTCCCCCTTACGAAGCTTGTTGCACATCCTCCCGGGAGATTATGTTTCTCGATTACCAGAACCTTCTTTCCTCTCTTTGCCAGCCACAGTGCGGCGGAGAGTCCGCCGTTGCCCGCACCGACAACTATTACATCATACTTCTTCACAAAGTTTCCTCCCAATTTGTTTTTGTGGTATAACCACAAATAGTGTAACTTAGATAATTCTTTTTGCAAGAAAAA
>CAVIAZ010000093.1:0-7542 GCA_963640795.1 bacterium
CTTTGACAGAAGTATCAAAAAGTGATTATACTTCTCCTGTTTCGGATAGTAGCGCAGAGGCTAGCGTACTTGCTTCGGGAGCAAGGGGTCGGCGGTTCAAATCCGCCCTGTCCGACTTTTTTGTTTATCTATGTACTCTTTTCTACTCACCCAAGATGCAAAGAATGAAGCTTATTCCCTCCTTGAGAGAATCAGGGAGAACGGGTCTGTCTCCTTTCCCCCCGATGAAAGATATCCTTTAAGCCTGATTAAGGAAGGAAACATGCTGGGGGTTCTCATTGCCTCTACAAAGGATGGAGAGAGAAAGGTGCTCTACGGCTACTCCGGTGCACTCTCCGGGGTATATAACATACCCGGTTACGTTCATACCTGTTTCTCTGAAAAGGACTATGAGAGTTACATGGCTCTCTATGACAGGAAGATTCATGAACTAAGTTCCCTCATTGATGAAGGAAGAACTGACCTTATTCCCGAGAGAAAAACACTAAGCCGGAAAGGACAGGAGGAGTACGAGAAGATATTCTCCTTCTACACCTGGAGAGGAGAAAGAATCCGGGGACTCGAGCCTCACGCCCCAACGGGGACGGGGGAATGCGCAGGGCTAAAGCTGATCAACACTGCCCTCAAGAGGGGTTGGGAGATAAAGGGCCTTGCGGAGTTCAGATACTCATCCTCTGATGATATCGTCTTCTACCCACCATGCAAGGAGAGATGCGAGCCCCTTTTGAAGAAGATGCTCGGCCTTGATTACATCTACCTTGATGAAGACATTGCTGTTGTAAACAAAGAGTCCGGCTTCCTGAGTGTTCCGGGACGTGGGGAAGAGAAGAGGGACAGCGTCTCATACCGCTTTCATGAGCTCTTTCCTTCATCTCCCGAGATTGCCCATGTCCACCGTCTCGACATGGATACATCCGGTCTCATGATTCTTGCCTTCAATGATGAGGCAAAGAAAAGACTCTCTCTGGAATTTGAGAAGCGTGAAGTGAAGAAGACTTACATTGCACTCCTTGAAGGTGTAATCACAGAAGAGAGCGGAGACATATCCCTCCCGATCCGACTCGATGTCGATAACCGTCCTTATCAGATAGTGGACTGGGAAAACGGTAAGGAGGCTTTCACTCATTGGGAGAGACTCTCCGTGGAGAGAAGAGACGGAGAGTTATGTACACGGGTAATGTTCTTTCCCCACACGGGACGCACACACCAATTGAGAGTCCATGCAGCCTCAGGACTGGGCCACCCGATTATCGGGGACAACCTCTACGGGGAGAAAAAGGAGGGTGAAAGGCTCTGTCTCCATGCCTACTCAATCACCTTCACGCATCCACGGACGGGCGAAGAGATGACCTTCACTTCTGATCCTGAGTTCTGACAAGTTTCTCAACTATCCCCTCAAGTCTCTCTATCTCCCTGTTGATTTCATCTATCTGCCGGTCTATACGCTTCTTCTCGTCCTCAAGAATCCTGATTTTCTCCCTCTCTTCCTCAATCATTGTCTTGTAATCATCGGCCTTCGCCTCCTTCTGAAGCTGTGTCCGTCTTCTCACAAGGCGTGAGTATTCATTCTGGTTCTCAAGTATGAGCTGGATGGCATCAAGAACTTCAGAAGGGGTGCTCTCCCCTATCCAGGAGCCTCCACGGTCATAGAGGTAGTTGCCGTAGTTGATGATACATTCGTCAAAAGCATTCCTGTACTCCTCTACCCGGCTCTCGTCCTCCTCTATTTCACCTTTATCGAGGGAGCGGCGTCTCATGACAGACGAGGAGAGGAATTCTTCAAGACTTTCCACCTCCGCCCTGAGATTTGCCCGTTCATCTTTTATTTTTCCAAGTTCTTCCACAAGGGCCTGTCCCTTCTCTCCCGTGATAAGAACGGCATTCTTCTCATCGTCTGCAAAGGAGGAATAGTCCAGGTAGCGTGTCCCGTCATTATGTCTTATTCTCTTGAGTTCGGAAGATGACTTCAAGCGTGCCCAGAAGGACGCAGAATGAGCCTTCTCCGAGAGTGCCTTCTCGGCATCTGCGTCGTCATAGACAGCAGAGAAGTTTTCCCTCGGAAGGAGAGAAAGCGAGCACTGCTCATAGATGAGGGCCCCAAGCTTCAGCCTTGTCTCCCTCTCCTTGAGTCTGAGAGTCTCCAGAGCCTCGTCCTTCTCTATCTTGAGTATCTTCCTGCTGTCATATTCCTTCATGAAGGAGGCATCATCCTCCCTCTTCTTTTCGGCCGTCTCCTTCTTCTTCTCGGCCTCCCTGGCAGCCTTCACAAGGCTCACTCCCATATTGGCCGGGAGGATGTCGGGATTACGGAACAGGATGATTCCGAGGTCAAAGAAATGCGAGCGGAGTTTTCCCGTCACATCATCAATCCTCTCCTCTGTTTCCCTGAATAGCTCTTCTCTACTTATCACAAGGGGATTTTATCACACGTATGATGATGTGAAAATAACACGTTGACAAATAAGAAGGGAGATAATTATTCTATCCGTGTCTTTCCTTCTCTCTCATCTGACAGGACAGACAAAGCGTTTACCCATTATTTAACGCATTATTTTTTTACCCCACATTTATGGTGGGCGTGTTAGGAGATTAACAATGGAAAGTGAAAAGAAGGCCCTTTCTGATGAACTCTTGAAAGAGACAATCGACAGAGTCATGGCCAAGGTCAACTCATGCGAGAATCCGGACGAGATTGAATCCATCAAGAAGACAATAAGAAAGAATGTACCATTTACAAGACGCGGCTACTTCTCTGCCATGCTTCTCAAGGAGCTGCTCACAGCTTCCCCGAGAAAGGAGAGAAGAGAGAGACCAGTCAGTAACAACAATGCAGCACCGAAGAAAGAAGTGAAGAGTGAAAGAGAGGAGAAGAAGCCTCTCCCGGAAGGTGCAAAGACACTGTACCTCAATGTCGGGAAGATGAAGCACCTCTATGCAAAGAACCTCTCCCAGCTTTTACAGAGTGAACTCGGAATCACAAGAGACGATATCTACTCATTGAGAGTGCATGACAAGTATTCCTTCATCACAATGAGCGAAGAGAACTGCGAGAAAGCCCTCAAGCTCCTCAACGGCCGAGATATCAACGGAAGGGAAGCACAGCTGAGCTACTCTACAAAATAATCATTGGTGAGAGAGACTATGTCCGGGAGAGATCCCGGATTTTTTGTAAGGAAGAGTGAAAAATGAGGATTACAGAGAAGACAAGTGGAATGGTTATGACAAACTCCTATCTTCTGGAGGAAAACGGGCACATTTATCTTATCGACGCCCCGGACGGCAATGAGGAGATGGAGAAGCTTATAAAAGAGAAAGGGAGACTTGACGGCATTCTCCTCACACACGGCCACTTTGACCATGTAATGGGAATAGGGAATATTCTCTCCCTATTTCCTTCCACTCCTGTTTATCTCGATAAGAATGACCACGATATGCTGAACAACGGCAACAGGAAGTACCTCACCCTTTTCGGCATCCCGCTCTCCCTCTACAATATTCCAGAAGATATAAACCTTCTCGATTATCCCGAGAGAATCGGAAACATTGAAGTAATCAGAACCCCCGGCCATACTCCCGGCTCCGTCTCACTCTACATCAAAGATGAAGGCATACTATTCTCCGGTGACACCCTCTTCTCTATGGGAGAAGGAAGGACCGACCTTGGAGGGGACTACTCTCTCCTTATAAAGAGCCTCTCTCTCCTCTGCTCCCTTCCGGGAGAGACAAAGGTCCTTCCCGGACACGGAGGATACACCACAATAAGAGAAGAGAAGAACCGCCTATTCTGATTTCACGAAAGCTTCAATTACATTGTAGAACTCATCATAGGTTGTACAGAGCGGAAGCTCTGGGTACTCTTCAAGTATGTTCTCCGGAGCCCTGAAGAGAGCACCGCTGTCTGCAGTTTTAATCATCGTGAGATCGTTGTAGCTGTCCCCGGCAGCGAATGTGCGGTAGTTGATGCTCCTGAATGCCTCTATAGCTTTCCTCTTACCGTCCTCTATCCTCATCTTTATACCGCTGAGCATATTCTTCTCATCCACAATGAGGCTGTTACAGAGGATGGTCGGCCACCCCAGCTGCTTCATCAGGGGGGATGCGAATTCCTTGAATGTGTCGGAGAGGATGACAACCTGTGTCAGGGATCTGACCTTCTCAAGGAAGTCTCCCGCACCTTCAAGCGGTTTTATACGTGCTATCGTATTCTGTATGTCATCAAGTGTGAGATTGTGCTCCCTCAGGATATTCATACGGTAGTCCATGAGCTTATGATAGTCAGGCTCATCACGTGTTGTGCGTCTCAATGCCGGAATTCCCACTTCATCGGCAAATGCAATCCATATTTCAGGAACAAGTACACCTTCAAGGTCAAGACAGATGATTTCCATTATAATTTACTCCTCTTCAAGATTACTTCCCGACGAAAGAAGAATAGCTGCCGGCTTCAACGACGGGATTGTTGCACATACAACCTGTATAACACAGGCAATCGGAACAGCAAGGAACATTCCCGCTATCCCCCATATATATCCCCAGATGGCTAACATGATGAGGATTACGAATGGGGACATATTGAGCTGCTCGCCCTGCATCTTCGGGTCTATGATGTTACCGAGAATCATCTCAGTTGCAAGGAAGCCTAAAAATACAAGACCCACCCTTCCCCAATGCGGCATGAACTGGATAGCAGCCATCAGGGTTCCGAGAACTGTCACTACAATACTTCCGATAGTCGGAATGAAGTTTAATAGGCATGCCAGGACTCCCCATACAAGCGGGAAATCCATTCCGCTGAGAATTGCCACAAGATAGAAGCATACACCGGTGACAAGGCTTATGAGAATCTTGACTATCAGATACCTTGATGTCTGGCGGCTTATGTTTTTCACAAGTTCACTCGCCTCGTTGCGGGTCTTGGGGAAGGCAGCATTGATCTTAGGAAAGATGGTCGGCTCCTCCATCAGGAGGAAGAGAAGGTATACTATCACCATTGCCATATCACCAACGATGGAGGCAGAGGCAGAGGAGAGAGAACTCAAGATATTCTTCACCTGCTGTGCCCAGTCTATATTGAGCATGGTGATGATTGAAGGGAACTCACTCTCCTCAATGTTGAAGACTCCCCTTATCCAGCCAGATATGTACGCATCAAAGACTGTCACCTTGTTTATGTATGACGGAAGCTCTGCCAGGAGGACATTTATCATTGCAATAATTGTGTAGACAAAACACAGGCAGAAGAGTGTCGTCAGGATAAGGACAATTGCAATAGCAAGAATCTTCGGCATCCCGTGTCTGATAAGCCTCTCCATCAGCGGACTTACCAGCATGAATACAAACATGGCAACTGCAAGCGGGATGGCGACAGACGCCCCGATTTTCAATATTGCCAGCACCAATACAATACCAATGAAGATTATCACCCTCTGACAGACTCTGTCCCTTTCCATATGCTACCCCTTTGTTTTCATTATAGAAAAAATAACTTCATATGGATAGAATAATCGTATGGAAAAAACAGCTGCCAATGACAGAATAGAGATAGTCCTGGTCGAAACACAGGATGGTGCAAACATAGGAAGCGTATGCAGAGCAATGAAGACGATGGGGCTTACTCACCTCACGATTGTCGGGGACAGGGTCTATGATGACAACAGGGTACGTACCCTCGCCCTCCATGCCTCCGATATCTGGGAGAATGCAAAGAGATGCGCCACCCTCGATGAGGCCCTCGCATCCTCTGCCTTCACTGTCGGCGCAACTAGACGCAGGGGGAAGTTCCGTAAGATGAGTTCATACTCCCCTGAGCAGCTCTGTGAGAAGCTGAAGACAATTCCCGAGGGAAAGGTATCGATAGTCTTCGGCCGTGAAGCGGACGGCCTCAGGGACGATGAAGTCAATAAGTGTGCTGCGATATGTACCATCCCGACCTCCCCGCTCTTCCCGTCCCTGAACCTCTCTCAGGCAGTCCAGATTATTTCCTATGCTCTCTTCACCGGAGGTATGGAATACAAACCGGGGATGGTTGCAGTTACTAAGGAGAGGATACAGAAATCTGTAGATGGAATGTCTCACAATCTTTCTGAAATCGGTTATTACAAGTGGGACGAGGAGAAGAAATGGACAGAGCAGTTTCTCCTTGACCTCATCGAACGGGCGGGACTCAGCGAGAGCGAACTCCAGAGATTCGAAAAAATCTTCCGAAAAACAGAATCCATTGTAAAATACAAGGACAGGGAGGAAGAAAATGGCCAGTAAGGTATATTTTTCAGACTTGAGGACAACGGACGGAAGAAGCCTCACACAGAAACTTGATGCACTCCTTAAGAAGAGCGGATTCGACACTATTGACTTCAATAACCACTATGCAGCTATAAAGCTCCACTTCGGGGAGAAGGGGAATCTTGCCTTCCTCCGTCCCAATTGGGCAAAGGTTGTCGTTGACAGGATAAAGGAGAATGGTGGCAAGGCATTCCTTACAGACTGCAACACCCTCTATGTGGGCTCACGCAAGAATGCAATAGATCATATGGAGACTGCAGCGGAGAACGGCTTCAATCTGGTGACTACAGGGGCAAACGTAATCATTGCTGACGGTCTCAAAGGCGATGATGACATAGAGGTACCGGTCAACGGGAAGTATGTGAAAGAAGCCAAGATCGGACGTGCCGTAATGGATGCAGACATATTCATCTCCCTTTCCCACTTCAAAGGCCATGAGGCAACAGGCTTCGGCGGAGCGCTGAAGAATATCGGGATGGGATGTGGTTCAAGACGTGGAAAAATGGAGATGCATAACCAGGGTAAACCCAGAGTCATAACCGAGAAATGCATCGGCTGCCATAAATGCACTCTCTCCTGTGCACACTCCGCTCAGGTATTCGATTCAGAGAACAGGTGCTCCATCAACATGGATAAGTGTGTTGGTTGCGGACGCTGTCTTCCGGTATGCCCTGTGAATGCGATTGTCCCCACGGTCGACAATTCTGCTGAGGAACTCAACTCAAGGATGATGGAGTACGCAAAGGCTGTGCTCCAGAACAGACCGGCCTTTCATATAAGCATTGTAATCGATGTCTCCCCACTCTGTGACTGCTACGGCTGTAACGACCTTCCGGTAGTACCTAATATCGGGATGTTCGCATCCTTTGATCCAGTAGCGCTTGACCAGGCATGTGCGGATGCAGTCAACAAAGCCCCCGTCAACCCGAACACAGTGCTCAGCGAAGCACATCACCATACCCATGACCACTTCAAGGACATGCATCCAGACACCAACTGGAAGCAGGGCCTTGAATATGCTGAGAGCATAGGCATAGGAACACGGGAATACGAACTCATTGAAGTGAAGTGACGTCTGACAGGGGATGACCTCCCCTGTTTTCTTTTCTAAGCCATAATCCCTAGCAAAAAAATATTTATTTTCTTTCAACTAGGTCATTTTTTGACCTACTAGTGGTGCTATTCTATTGTCATGGATAGCAAAAGAGTACGCTGTCCGCTCGAAACTGTCTTTGCTCACCATAGTTGTGACAACAAAAA
>CAVIAZ010000094.1:0-7496 GCA_963640795.1 bacterium
ATTTTTCTGGTAAATTGTACTTATGGACATCTTCAGAAGAAAGATTTATGACGATCTTCTCAAATGGAAAGACACATCAAAGGGAAGGACTGCACTCCTTATTGAAGGAGCGCGCAGAGTTGGGAAGTCGACAGTCGCAGAAGAATTCGGAAGAAAGGAGTACAAGAGTTTCATTCTCATCAACTTTGTCTCAGCAAAAAGAGAGATTAAAAATCTCTTTTCAGATATGAGTGACCTCGATTATTTCTTCTTTAACCTGCAATTCCTCACTGGAGCAAAGTTGCATCCCCGCCAGTCTTTGATAATCTTTGACGAAGTTCAGCTATTTCCTCCTGCCAGAGAGGCTATCAAAGAGCTGGTGAAAGACGGCAGATATGACTACATTGAGACAGGCTCCCTGATTTCAATCAGGAAGAATGTAAAGGACATCCTCATTCCCAGCGAAGAAAAGAAGATAGAGATGAATCCGATGGATTTTGAGGAATTTCTATGGGCAACCGGCAGGGAGAACACCGCCGAACAACTGAAAGCCATGGCTTCAGTCAGAAAGCCGGTTGGTGAAGTCATATTAAGGGAGGCAATGAGGCTGCTGAGGCTTTACATGGTTATAGGGGGAATGCCACAGGCAGTTGAGACCTATCTTGAAACAAACAACCTTATGGAAGTTGATGAAGTTAAAAGAGCCATAATCTCACTCTATGAGGATGATTTTTATAAAATTGACCCGACTGGGACACTGTCACTCCTCTTTGACAACATTCCCGGAGAGTTGAGCACAGACTCCACACGTTATAATATCTCAAGAATCATCCCGTCCTCCCGTCCCTCAGATAACAATATCCTGACAAATATTGCCGAACTTGCCGATTCAAGAACAGTGAATGTTTCATATCATTCGAATAATCCCACTGTCGGACTCTCGCTGACAAAGGATTTGAGAAAGTTCAAACTATACCTTGCCGATACAGGGCTTTTCATTACACTTGCTTTCAAGGATAAGGCATTTACAGATAACCTTATTTATCGCGGTCTGATGACAGACAAACTTCCTGTCAATCTGGGGTATGTCTACGAAAATATGGTTGCCCAGATGCTTAGGGCTAAGGGGGACAACCTTTTCTACCATACGTTTTACAAAGATGGATCAACTCATCCGTACGAAGTGGACTTCCTCATCTCCCGTGACAACAAACTTTGTCCCATAGAGGTGAAATCATCATCGAACACCACACACACATCTCTCGACATGTTCTATACAAAATATTCTTCACAGATAAAAACACGGTATCTGATTTATACAAAAGATGTGAAAAAAGAGAAGGACATAGTCTGTCTGCCTCTTTTCCTTGTGCCGTTCATATAGAGAACAGTTGACACTTTCACCTCCAAATGATTAATTTTCGAGAAGAAATAAGGAGAGAAGTGTGGATAGCAGAATATGGAATCTGATTATTGATTCCTTTTGGAAGATATTGAAGCCGGGTCTGGAGGTAACCATCCCTCTTACCATAATATCATTCTTTCTTGCACTCATAATTGCAACTGTCACGGCTCTTATCCAGATAGCTAGAATACCGGTATTGAAGACCATCGCGCGTTTCTACATCTGGGTCATAAGGGGAACACCGCTCCTTGTCCAGCTCTTTGTAATATTCTACGGCCTTCCATCCCTTGGAATTCTCATTGATCCTTTCCCTGCTGCTGTGATTGTATTCTCAATCAACGAAGGGGCATATTCAGCAGAGACAATAAGGGCAGCCATCCTGGCAGTCCCGAGGGGACAGCTGGAGGCGGGAGAATGCGTCGGCATGAGCTGGATGGAGACAATGAGGAGGATAATTCTCCCCCAGGCATTCCGTATTGCATTCCCCACTCTCTTCAACTCCGTCATCGGAATGGTCAAAGACACTTCCCTTGCCGCTAACATAACAGTAACGGAGATGTTCATGTCGACACAGCGTATCGTCGCAAGGACATACGAACCGCTTGTCCTCTACCTGGAGGTCGGGTTTATATACCTCATAATGTGCACAATACTTACAAAGGTGCAGGCATGGGGAGAGAAGAAGTTCAAAGAGAGGGGCGGTAGATGATTTTAGGTGCTTATGATATCAAAAAGAGCTTCGGTACACTCGAGGTACTTAAAGGTATTTCCCTTTCTGTTGAAAAAGGTGATGTCATAGCCGTACTGGGGCCTTCCGGGAGTGGTAAGACAACACTTCTGAGGTGCCTCAATTTCCTGGAAAGGGCTGATAGCGGGACCCTGTTTTTCAACGGGAAGGAATATGATTTGTCCTCAATTACAAAGAAAGATATAAAAGATATCAGGATGCACACGGGCTTTGTCTTCCAGAGCTATAATCTCTTCAGCAACAAAACAGCCCTTGAGAATGTCATGGAAGGCCTTGTCACAGCAAGGAAGATGAAGAGGAGCGAAGCAAAAACAAGAGGCGAAAAGTACCTGGAAAAGGTCGGTATGCTGGAAAGGGCAGACTACTACCCGTCTTCCCTCTCCGGCGGGCAGCAGCAGAGAGTCGCCATAGCACGTGCCCTTGCAACTGAACCAAGCCTCATATATTTTGATGAGCCCACATCCGCACTTGACCCTGAACTCACCAGAGAGGTGCTCTCTGTAATGAAGGACCTGGCGGATGAGGGGATGACAATGATAGTCGTCACGCATGAGATGTCCTTTGCACGCCAGGTTGCAACCCGCACAGTCTTCATGGAGAACGGAGTCATAGTCGAGGAAGGTGACACAGAATCCTTCTTCAGTCATCCGAAGGAAGAGAGAACTAAGGAGTTCATTTCCAGAATGGAACTCTCAAAAATAGAATAAGGAGAAAATGAGATGAAAAAATTTATCACAATTTCACTCATCGCAATTCTGCTGGCCAATTCAATAACAGCCGGTGGAAGCAAGGAAAATGCAGAGTCCGGCGACCAGCTGGAGCGGATTAAGGCTAAGGGCGAGATAACAATCGCAATGGAAGGAACATGGGCGCCCTGGACTTATCATGATGAGACCGATAAGCTTGTCGGATTTGACACGGAAATCGGAGAGGCGATTGCCTCTAAGCTTGGCGTAAAGGCAGTATTCATAGAGGGCGAGTGGGACGGACTCCTTGCAGGTCTCGATGCCGGACGCTATGACATAATGATCAATGGTGTTGACATAACAGAGGAGAGAGCAGCCAAATATGACTTCTCCACACCATATGCCTACAACAGGACAGCAGTAATAACCAGAAGTGACAATACGTCCGTTTCCTCGATGGAAGACCTGAATGGGAAGAGGACAGCAAATACAATATCGAGTACGTATGCAGAGGTTGCCGAGAAGTACGGAGCAACTGTCTCGGGAGTCGATGACCTTGTGCAGACATTCGAACTTCTCTCGGCCGGAAGAATTGATGCCACCCTCAATGCCGAGGTGACATACTATGACTACATGAAGGTCCATCCGGATGCACCGTTCAAGATTGCATGCATCGATTATGACACAACAAGTGTGGCCATCCCGATGAGGAAGGGGGAAGACTCTGCCTCCCTCAGAGAGGCTGTCGACGTAGCCCTCTCGGCGCTCAGGGAGGACGGCACATTGAGTGCCCTTTCCCTCAAGTATTTCGGTGTCGATATCACCAGAAAGTAGAATGTGGAGGACTCAGGTCCTCCTCTATTTTCAAAATACCATAAACGATATATTATCCCGTTTGGAAAAATAATATGAACAGAGATTTAACAGTAGGTAAGCCGGGGAAAGTTCTTGTAGATTTTTGTCTTCCCCTGTTCGGTTCAATCGTATTCCAGCAGCTGTATAACATTGCAGACAGCTTTGTTGCCGGAAAATTCATCTCGGAGGATGCACTTGCTGCTGTTGGCAACAGCTATGAAATCACCCTCATATTCATTGCATTCGCATTCGGATGCAACATCGGGTGCTCAGTCATCACATCACGTCTCTTCGGGGCGAAAGACTACTCCAGCATGAAGAGTGCCATCACAACCTCCCTCATCTCGACTGGCGTATGCTGTGTTGTCTTGATGGGTATCGGGCTTGTATCGATGGACGGACTCTTGAGTCTCATCAATACTCCGGAAAACATCTATGCTGACAGTGCCCTCTATCTCGACATCTACACACTCGGGCTCCCGTTCCTCTTTCTGTACAATGTCTGTACAGGTATCTTCTCAGCCCTCGGGGACAGCAGGACACCATTTATCTTCCTTGCCTTCTCATCAACTGCAAATATTTTCATGGATATCCTCTTTGTCACATCCTTTCATATGGGAGTGGCAGGTGTTGCCTGGGCAACATATATATGCCAGGGAATAAGTGCCGTACTAGCCCTCATCTTTGTTCTGAAAAGACTGAGGCTCATTAAGACGGAGGGAAAGGTAAAGCTCTTCAACAAAACACTTTTCAAGTCATTTGTTTCAATTGCCATCCCATCCACTCTCCAGCAGAGTTTTGTCAGCGTCGGAAACATCATACTCCAGTCAATCATCAACAGCTTCGGCTCTGCAGTAATTGCAGGCTACTCGGCGGCAATCAAACTCAATAACCTTGTAATCACATCGTTCCAGACAATAGGTAACGGAGTATCGAACTACACGGCACAGAACCTCGGGGCAGAGAAACCGGACAGGGTCAAGGCAGGATGCTGGAGCGGAATCAAGATGGTCTGGATTCTCTCCATTCCGTTCATTCTTCTCTATGTCTTCTGTTCAGACTTCCTCCTGACGCTCTTTATGGATAACCCGTCAGCAAAGGCTCTCGAGACAGGACGCTTGTTCCTCCGTATTGTATGTCCCTTCTACCCGATTGTATGTGTCAAGCTTATCTGTGACGGTATTTTAAAGGGAGCAGGTCTCATGAAGAAGTTCATGGTCACAACATTCACCGACCTCATATTGAGAGTAGGTATTGCATACGTCCTCTCATCAACTGCACTTGAAGTGACAGGAATATGGCTCAGCTGGCCGATTGGCTGGTCTGTCGGAACCATCCTCTCCGTCATATTCTATCTCGGATGCAAATGGACAGCGGATGAGAAAGCTCTTAAAGAGGATGCAGAGGCCGTCAAGATAGAGTAAGAGGCTCAAAATCAACAATGGGGAGGTCATGCTCCTCCCTCTTGAGGAACATAAGCATGTAAACAGGGAGATAGGTTATGCCGTTCTCCCTTTTTACATTGAATGAAGAGAGGACCAGAGAATTCTCAATTCCGTATTGGTCTTTCATCAGAGTAAGGTTCGAGAGTGCACTGTGTCGCTGATAACTCTTCCCGCTCTTCACTTCCACAGGAAGAACCTTCCCTCTGTACTCAATGACAAAATCTATTTCACCATGTTTCTTTGAGTTGTAGTAGTAGACCTCAAAGCCATGAGAGAAGAGTTCCATTGCTACGGCATTCTCGAATATAGCACCATAGTTGACATCCTCATTCCTCAATATCATTGCCCGTCTTGTCTCTTCCCCGAGCATATATGAGAGAAGTCCCACGTCAGAGAGAAAGAGCTTGAAGAGGCTGTTCTTCTCATTGAGGACAAGTGGCATGGACGGAGAGACAACATTGTACACAGGAAGTGCAACACCGGCATAAGTAAGCCACAAAAAACTATCGAGGCTCTTCTCAAATGTAAACCCTTTTTTGACTGCAGCAAAATTGAAGCGCTTGTTAGGGTTCATCAGTTCCCCGGGAATCTTATCGTAGATACTTCTCAGATAGAGTTTTTTGTCTTCACTCTCGTACTTGGAAAAATCATCCTGGTAAAAGTCAATTATCGCCTTCTGGATAAGTGCAACCTCATTAAGGTCATGCTTCTGGGAAAAGCTCATGACAGCCTCAGGCATACCACCGACAACAAGATAATAGTAGTACCTCTTCATTATTTCGCTGTGGATATACTCATCAACAGGTATAAGATTATCGAAGGAATTTCTGAGAAGAGCTTTGATGTCATCTGAGAAAGAATAAATCTGCAGAAACTCCTCAAAGTCCAGCGGATACATTCTCTCCTTCATAAGATACCCAACAGGTGCCGAGGCTATATTCCTCATTGCAATCCCCAAAAGTGAGCCGGAGAGAATATATCTGAAGGAGCCCTCGTCAACAAGAAACTTTATCTTGGTAATAAGTTCCCGGCCTTCCTGTATCTCATCAATGAAGATTACAGTCTTCCCCCTCTCAAGTGTCACATTCTTCATCACAGATATATATGAAACCAAGTCATCGACACTCTTTATTTTATCTATTGCGGCCGTGAAATCTGAATCTGTCAGAAGGTTGACTTCAACATAACTTATGCCCATCCTCTCCAGGACAGCACGGACAGTAAACGTCTTCCCGACATTCCTGGCCCCCTCTATAAGAAACGCCTTCTTCAGTTCCTTATGTTCCAGCCAATATTCTATTTTCTTTTCTATCTTACGCTTTAGCATTATCTTACTCTAAAAAGAATTATAACTTTTTCCTTCTTTAGGATAACACTTTTAAAAACTTTTTCCACATATTTTCAGGCAATAAACACAACTTTTTCCGGCATAAAATGAGACAATTTGACAACTTTTTCTGCTACTCCTCAAGCTTAAGCCCAGAAAGATCAGGAACAGAAATCTTCTCCGGAAGTGGAGGCTCATCTATGAACATGGTCATGTATACAGGAAGATATACAATTTTCCCCTCCACCTTGACATTGCCCTTGGAGATTACATATGCACAGGGAATATCATAATCGGGATTGGAGAGAAGATTATCAATGGCAGAGTGGATGGAGTAATCCTTGCCACTTTTCACTTCAATCGGAAGGCATGAGCCATCGTGCTCAATCAGAAAATCAACTTCCCCTTTCTTCTTGCTGTTGTAGTAGAAGAGCCTGTACCCCCTGGAATGCAGTTCCTCTGCCACTGCATTCTCAAAGATTGCCCCCGAGTTAATATCAACACCGTTATCAAGGAGTTTCAGTTTGGTGGCATTACCATATAGAGTACTCAACATCCCCACATCGGAAAGAAATAGTTTGAAGAGATTGCTCTTACGGTTGATTTCCAAAGGGATTACAGGCTCTGTGGTATTGAAGACGGGAATAGCAACACCTGCATTGGAGAACCACATAAAGGAATCCTCATATTTTTCAAATCTAAGATTCTTATCGAGATCAGTGAAGATGAATCGCTTGTTCTTTGAATTCAATTCAGCAGGAATCAGATTATATGCCCCGATAAGCTTCAGTTTCTGCTCTTCTTCATATTTGGTGAAATCGACTTTATATTGTTCAATTATCTTCTGGTGAACTGCCGTAACGGCCATAAAATCACCTGTGTCAACAAAAGACTGGACAGCAGCAGGCATCCCCCCGACTACGAGATAGAGGTAGAACATCTCCACAAGTTTCTTATGCACTGTCTCATCAACAGGTTTTCTCTCCTCATAGTGTTCTCTGAGTTTACTTATAAGCTGTGGCTGTACATTCAACGCCACAAGAAATTCATG
>CAVIAZ010000095.1:0-7228 GCA_963640795.1 bacterium
GTATGCAATAATGTGCTGGTTGTCAAGGTTGCTGAAATGTCTGTTCTCACTGGTAAGTCAGGATTTAAGCTTGAATGGAGAGAGTTCTCGTTGCCTCTTAGAGAAGGAATCCTGATTTTCTCCAAAATACACAAGCTTTTTTGAAGATGGTCTTATCATTTTCCCTTGGCTTGTAATTGAAGATTTGGCGTGGATGTCCAAGGAGAATTTCAGTAGGTAAGCATAGCGGGGCGTTGCTCTGCTGTGGGTTATATCTCTTGACCGCTGTTAGCTTTCCTCGTACCCTTCTCATGTTGAAACACTATGAATGAAAAAGATGTAATTGCACTCCTTCTGAGATCACGTCTCTTTGAAGAGAAGATAGACGAAGAGTTCAGAAAGGGGAATTTATATGGTACCACCCACCTTTCAATCGGGCAGGAGGCTTCCCATACGGGGCTCTGCCTTGCTCTGGAGAAGGGGGATTGGTTTGTTCCGACCCACCGTTGCCACGGCTTCAACATAGCTTCAGGTTCCTCAATGGAGAAGATGTTCAGCGAGATGCTTGGCTCAAGGCACGGCCTCTGCATGGGGCTAGGTGGCAGCATGCACATGACTGACACGGAGCACTATAACCTGGGCTCCTCTGCTGTTGTCGGCTCCGGGATTCCTCTTGCCCTGGGGGCAGCATACGCTCTCAAGAGGCAGGAAAAAGACAATATTGCTGTTGCCATCTTTGGGGACGGTGCGTCAAGCAGGGGGACTCTCCACGAGGCTATGAACCTTGCTTCCGTTTGGAATCTTCCTGTGCTCTTTTACATGGAGAACAACCACTACGGAATGTCGGCATCTGCATCAAGGATGATTTCAACTTCTTCCGTGGCTTCCCGTTCTTCCGGGTATGGTATTGAATACAGAACAGTGGATGGTAATGACTTTGATGAAGTCTACTCGGCAGTGAGGGATGCGAGAAAATATATCCTCGATAATAAGAGGCCGTTCTTCATAGAGTGCAACACTTACCGTCAATGTGGACACAGCAAGTCCGATAAGCTTTCCTACCGCACAAGAGATGAGGAGAGAGAATGGACAGAGAAGGACCCGATTCTCATTTATACCAAGAAGCATTCAATAAATGAAATTGAATTCTCAAAATTAAGAGAAGATGAGAAGAGCAGAGTTGATAGTGCATGGAAGTGTGCATGGGAAACTAAGGATGATATTCTTTCTCCCGAAGAAGTTTCGTCTCTTGTCACTCCTCCTTCGCTTGAGGCTGTTTTCACATCCGGAACTGCTACCCACACGGCAACTTACCGTGAGGCTATCCGTGAGGCCCTTGATGATATCCTCGCTTCTTCAAAGAGGTATTCACTTATAGGGGAGGATATAGGCCTTTATGGTGGATGCTTCGGGGTTACGGGTGGCCTTTATAAGAAGTACCCTGACCAGGTTTTTGAGACTCCCGTGAGTGAAGAGACTTTCACGGGAATGGCCGTCGGTGCTGCCTTCCTTTTTGAGCGTCCGATAGTCGAAATAATGTATGGTGACTTCCTTACACTCATCTCCGATGCAATTATAAACCATGCGGCAAAGTCTTACTTCATGTCAGCGGGGCAGTTGATATCTCCTGTGATTATCCGCACGGCGGCAGGAGGCGGTACCGGGCACGGGGCGCAGCACACACAGAGCCTGGAGAACATGTTCATGAATGTCCCCGGTCTTAGGATAGTTGCACCATCCGATGCAAGGTCTGCCAAGGCCCTCCTTAAAGGTGCCTCATACGAGAACTCCCCGGTACTCTTTATTGAGCACAAGGCACTCTATAATAAGGAATATGATGATGTTGGAGACTCTTCATTTATTCTCCCTCTTGGGAAGGCAATAGTCTCGGGAGAGGGAAAGGAGCTACTTGTTATCGGGTATTCGCGTCCGTTCGCAATAGCAAGGGAGATATTATCCGGGAAGGTATGCACCTTCCTCGATATAGCATCCCTCAAGCCACTTGACGAAGGGAGAGTAGAGGAGTACGGACGGGAGTTTGGTAAGATTTTAATCCTTGAGGATACTCCCCTTCAGGGAAGTGTTGCTGAGACTGTCTTCAGGCTCATAAAGGGTGTGAACCCGAATGCGACAGTTGTCATCCTCCACGCAGATGATACCCCGCTCCCGTTTTCAAGGAAGCTGGAGGGGAGTGCTCTTATAACTGAAGAGGAAATAAAGGAAACAGCAGAGAGGCTTATAAATGAATAAGAAGACAGAAGAAATGCTTTTTAGTTCACACATCTTGTCAACTCCACGGAGTCTGAAACTCTTTGACCTGAAAAACGGCACTCCGGGAGAGGGAGTATACAGCTACCCGACGGAGGGGGTTACTGCAGATATAATGGCAGAGAGGTGTCTTTGTGATTCTCTCCTAGAAAGAGGATATGAAGTATATAAGCCCCTTCCTTTTAATCTTCTTGTGAATACTCCCGGTAAGAGTACGATTATTGTAATGGTGCTCGACAGCGAGAGCGAGAGAAGAGTCTGGGAGGCAATGAGTTTCTCTGACAGGTATTCGATACTCATCATCCGTGACCGCCGGGAGAAGGAGCCGGGGGGACTTGTTTCTCTCTCTCTTGATGAGGCTTTGGACTCTTTCAATTTTTAAGAGCGTTAATTATTATTATGAACAAAATGAAGCTTAAGGAGTTTTTATGGATATAGATGTAAAGAATCTCCATCCCTTGGAGGTCAGGTTGCTGAGGCATGTATCTCTTTCTGAAGACATTACAGCAGAGAGAATCATCAGCGAGCTCGGCTATAAGGTCGGACAGTGCAACCAGGCCTTCTCATGGCTTTCTGCCAAGGGATGCCTGGAAGAGACAAAGAGAGAGAAGAAGACTCTCTACGAATTGACGGATCTCGGACGTGAATACCAGAAAGATGGTATGCCTGTCGAGAGAATCTTCAGCTTTATTAAATCAACTCCATCCACAATGCCCGAAATCAGTGAAAAGCTCGGACTTGAGAAGAGTGATGTCGGCTCCGCATTCGGACTTCTCTCCAAATCGGGATGTGCATCCCTTGATGGGGAAAAGAAGGCCCATGCCGTATCTGATACACTCCCGGGGGAGACACTCATCCAGAGAGAACTCCTTGACAGGGCTGTAGGTGAGGGTTTTGTTGATGATGCTGCACTCTCTGATAAAGAGAGAGCTGCTATTTCCTCTCTTGCAAAGAAGAGAGGCGCACAGTCATCCCCGTTCAAGCTTGTCGAGAGGGAGGAGGTCTGCTACCGCCTCACAGAAAAGGGAAGCGAAGTCAAGAAAGCTGTCCTCGAGGCAAATATAACAGGTGAGGAGTTCGGTGTTCTCACTCCTGAGATGATTTCTTCCGGCTCGTGGAAGAACGGTACATTCAGACCTTACGGTATAAATGCTCCGATTTCCCGTCTCATTCCCGGACGTCATAATCCTTACGGTAACTACCTGCAATGGGTAAAGGATAAACTCACTTCCCTCGGCTTTGAGGAATTCGATGGTCCGCTTGTTGAGAATGAGTTCTGGAACGGCGATGCACTTTTCATGCCGCAATTCCATTCTGCAAGAGATATACATGACGTGTACTACGTCAAGGATCCCGTGCATTGCAAAGAGATAGAAGAGCCCTGGCTCAGCAGTGTTGCTGCCACACATGAGAATGGTGGCAATACAGGCTCCCGTGGCTGGGGATATAAGTTTGACCATGAGTTCACACGCCGCCAGGTCCTGAGAAGCCAGGGGACAGTCCTCTCGGCTCACCAGCTTACAAAGGCAAAGGTTCCCGGAAAGTATTTCGGAATTGTCCGCTGCTTCAGGTATGACCAGGTTGATGCCACACATGGCGCAGACTTCTATCAGACAGAAGGTATTGTACTTGGAGAGGATGTGAACCTTCGTAACCTCCTGGGCCTTCTGAAGATGTTTGCCGAGGAGATAGCCGGAGCCGAGGAAGTCAAGTACGTTCCGGGTTACTTCCCGTTCACTGAACCGAGTATAGAGGTTCATATAAAGCATCCGGTTCTCGGATGGTTCGAGCTTGGCGGAGCTGGAATCTTCCGCCCGGAGGTCACAAAGAGCCTGGGCGTGGATGTACCGGTTCTTGCATGGGGACTCGGAATAGACAGAATGGCTCTCATGCATCTGGGGCTCAACGACCTCAGGGAGCTCTTCACACCCGACATTGATGCAGTGAGAACAAGGAGGGGTAACTGATGCCGAAGATTGATGCACCCGAGAAGCTGTTCTTTTCTCTTCTCGGTAAAAAGATGACAGATGACGAGCTTGTCGATATCTTCCCGGTGGCCAAGGCCGAACTGGATGGACACGACACAGAACATAATGTGATTAAGATTGAGCTCAACGACACCAACCGCCCGGACCTGTGGTCTCCGGCAGGAGTTGCAAGAGCACTAAAGACATACGAGACAGGTGAAATCCCTTACTATGATTTCTTCTCCACCAAGGACGAGTCGAAGGATAACGGGGGAAGGGAAGTCATTGACCACGAGAGTGCAATCGGGATAAGGGATTTCTCAATAGGATTTGCCTGCCGTGGAGTTGAAGTTGACAATGATCTTCTTGTGAATCTGATCCAGAGCCAGGAGAAGCTTTGTTTCAACTTCGGCCGTAAACGTAAGACAATCGCTATGGGAATATATCGCTCGGAGCTGATTAACTATCCGGTACACTATGCGGCAGTAGACCCCGATAAGACAAAGTTCGTTCCGCTAGGAATGACGGAGGAACTCTCGCTGAGGGAAATATGTGAAAAACACCCGAAGGGAAAGGAGTACGGCTACATAGTCTCCTCTTACGATAAGTTCCCTTACCTCTATGATGACAAGAATGAGACACTTTCATTCCCGCCTGTTATCAACTCGGCCCGCATAGGTGCAGTTGAAGTCGGGGACAGCGAGTTCTTCATCGAGCTCTCCGGTCCTATCTTGAATGACCTCCTGCTTGCAGCAAACATACTTTCCTGTGACCTTAGTGACATGGGATTCGAGATTCTCCCGATAAAGGTGAAGTTCAACCAGGACACACCTTACGGAAGGGAGATTACAGTTCCTTATTATTTCCAGGAACCTCAGCGTGCAAGCATAAAGGCAATAGACAAGAAACTCGGTCTCCCGCTTACAGGAGAGGACTGTGTGGAATCACTCAAGAGAATGGGAGTCTATGCTATCTGTGATGATGAGTATGTCTACATAGAGTGTCCGGAGTACCGCAATGACTTTTTGCATGAAGTTGATGTTGCGGAGGATGTGATGATTGGCTATGGCCTGAAGAATTTCACACCTGTCATGCCGACAGACTTCACAGTGGGACGATTAAGCGCAGCAGAGGAATTTTCCAGGAAGGTCAAGGACATAATGGTTGGACTTGGTTTCCAGGAGATGATGTATAACTACCTCGGCTCCAGGAAGGAGTACATAGACAATATGCACATAACGCCAGATGAGGCAGTCTTCATCGCCAACCCGATGAGCGAGAACTACGAGGTAATAAGACCTAGTATCTTGCCGTGCCTCCTCGAGAGCGAGAGTGTCTCCGGCCATGCCGTGTATCCTCACCTTATCTTTGAGTGCGGTAAGATAACGAAGAAGGACAGCGAGGATAACAGCGGAACACGCACTTCCAACAGCATGGGCTTCTTGGCTTCCAACGTACAGATAGGATATAACGAGGCATCGTCCTATATACAGACATTGATGTACTTCCTGAGGAAGGAATACACACTTCTTCCTGTTGAGGATGATCCGAGATTCATCCCGGGACGTGCTGCATACATCATGTACAACGGAAAGAGAGCCGGGCTCTACGGAGAGACCCATCCCCAGGTCCTTGAGTCCTGGAATTGTGCCCTCCCTGCCATTATGGCTGAGCTGGATCTGGATGTCCTCCTGAGCTAAGAAAGCACAAATACACATAGCAGTAATGAGGTAGTCTCTATTGGGATTACCTCTTTTTCTTTGCACCAGTTCAGAGCTTTCTGTCATAACAGTGCAGGCAAAAGGTTTTACCTGGATAGGGAGAAAATGTTCCTCATGTCATTGCAATAGCCGGTACATACGTTGAATATAACGATGGAGATGAGGTTACTGACGCCGTAGAAAAATTGAGTAACGACGAAGCTGCTGATTATAACGATTCTGAAGTTGCGGCTGCTGACGAGTTTGCTCCGAAGTATCAGAAGGCTCTCTGCAAAACTTGTGGCGATGCACTTGATGGATTCGCTCAGAACAAGTTTAAGAAGGCCGTGTCTACAACAGCTGCAGACTATGTGAGCCCAGTTGGGACTTGGACATATAAAAACGTAACCGTTGCTAGCGGAGACTACAACCTGTACAACATGCTTGTCACCGAAAGTTCAGGAACATATTCGGTAGAAGGTTATCTGATGGCGTACAGCGCTGACGAGAAAACTACCACAACAACTTACCTGAACAAGGTTACTGCAACTCTAAACACGGATCCTGATACCAAAATCAGAGACTTGACCTTTACCTTGGATACAGCGGGAAAGTGTATCTTGAGTAGCAGTGGAACTGCCTACACATTAAGCATTAGTGAAGCGGAGCAGAAGATGGCTTCGGATACTGAAAATACGGTAAGTTTCGGTAAAGATGAAGAGCATACTGCGCACGAGTGGAAGGTAATGGACTGGAAGGGGGTGAAGACATTCTCCCCAGCTGCAAGTTACGACAAAACTGCTGCAACAGAAAACGCTGCATTCCACTACATTTCTTGCGATTGTGGAGTTACGCTGGTACAGGAAGCATGTTCTAGCAAAGCTAGAGGAGAGACACAGACGGATCCAGAAGATGATACTGCATGTAAATATTGTGGTTTTACTCTGAAAACGGACGCTTATAGAAAGGCTGAGATTTTAAGTAGCACTGCTGCAACAGCAATTGCAGCTGCTGTTGGTAGCGGAGGCGATAGCGCAGGTAACCATGCAGACTCGGTTTTCGTTTTGATTCCGGCTGACTCAGAAATCGATCTTTCTGGATCTACCCTTGTGCTTCCTAATGGAGAAGTGATTGAGATATCAGGGTGGAAGATAACAAAGGCACTGTGGAATGAGGGAAAAATTTCGCTTACTGCCGACCAAGCCACTCTGGAGTATACAAAAAAAACAAAATGAAAAAATAATGGAATATAGATAATTGATATCCCATTTTTACTTTTCAGCTATAACTTGGGGTTCCCCACTCCAGGTTATA
>CAVIAZ010000096.1:0-7178 GCA_963640795.1 bacterium
ACCATCTCAAGGATGTGAGAGACAAGTTCATCAACATCATAACCAAATGAGGTAAGAGGAGGATCCAGGTAGTCGCAGATGAATGTGTTGTTCATACTGATGATTCCTGTATCTTCCCCAATTTTCCTTCCGTTTTCCTTCAGGAATTCATATGTACCGAGTGCATAGAGGTCATCGTCGAGTATTATCCCCTGCATGGGGCTGAGTTTCTCACTGTTTTCCTCAAGGAGAGCACGGACATTGTTTTTTATATGCCCTTCCGGAGAGAGTCCCCATCCCAGAACGTTGTACTTCTCTGTCGCATTCATGAAAGTGTCATACCTTCTCGATACTCCGCTCCTTCTTATGCCCGGGGCTATGTAGAGGATGTTTCTGTAGCCCTTTGAGGCAAGAAGTCCGACAGCCTTCTTGAGTGCCCAGTTGAAGTCAATGATGATTGACGGGGTATCTGCATAGATATCATTGACTGTAATCATCCTGTCCGCAATGGCCGGGTTGACGTCTATCCTGTCATTGTAGAGGTTTACCGCGTATGATATCTCTCCGCTGAGGATTGATGACTCAATATAGTCATACCAGGTTGATGAGTTCTCTGTCTCGACAAGCATGCACTCGTATCCGAGGGGGATGGATTTCTGTCTCAGAGAGTGAAGTATATGGCTGAAGAACGGGTTCTCGCTTTCCGGGACGGCGAGGGATATGTTCCTGTTATTTCCTCCCTTGAGGAGGGAGGCTGCCCTGTTCACGCGGTAGTTGTTCTCATTCGCAATGCGCATAATCCGCTTTGCCGTCTCCTTTCCGACCCTTCCTTCCCAGTGCCCTCTGAGCACCAGGGAGACGGCCGTCTGTGAAACTCCCGCAAGATTTGCTATGTCTGTACTTGTCAATTTTCTGATCATCGGGTGAAATCTAACATAATTTCCATTATTTTTCTATTCATATAATGGTCTCAATGTGGGAATGATATGAAGAATAACTGGGAATAATTGAAAAACCCTTGTTTCTTTTTCCTGTTGGGAGAAAAATAAGACACATGAAGTACATGGATGTTAAAAGTGCAAGCGAGAAGTGGGGTATAACCCCACGCCGTGTCAGGATTCTCTGCAATGACGGCCGTATTGACGGTGCTGTCAGGAACGGATGGTCCTGGGTAATACCGACCGATACGCCGAAGCCAAGGGACGGCAGGGTCCTCAGACGCTTCAAGGCTCTCGATATAAGACCGGGTACGGTTGATGTTGATGGATTGAGGGAATTGAGACACCTTGTGAGCCTTCCGGATTTCCTCTCTTCTCCGGACTTTGACAACTGTATGGCGCATACCCTTTCGTTCCTCTTTGCTTTGAATGGTGAGGAAGTGACTGTTGATGAGATAATGCGCATCCTCTCGGGGTTCCTTGTCTACAATCTCAGTCTGAAGACACACCTCATGGTCGTTAATTTTGTCTCCATCCTGAAGGAGGAGTCAAAGAGGGAGGCCAAGTGGGGAGAAGGGGATCTCAGACGCATGTACTCATCTCTCCTCAGAGGTGTGAAGGATACAGACGGTTCCTATCGCAAGGGAAAGGTTGTCAGGGGAGAGGAGAAGGTTGAAGTGGCAGATGCTGTAGAGACAGTTTTCACCCAATATGACCAGTCATGGTCGGTGATGCATCCGCTTACATCCGCACTCCTTCTTTCGGGAGAACTCATGAGGATAAAACCTTATGGAGACTACACTGTCTTCTTTCATTATCTTGTGTTTGCATCCGAACTTATGAGAAAGGGCTATATACCTCCAATGCTTACAGCCTCAACAGTCAATGAGGTAAAGGCGGCATACGCACTTGTCTCCTCCAAAGGTGTTTATATAGACATGACGGCATATATGGAACGTATGATGAAAGTGACATACGAGGAAATCAAGAAAGATGTATGACATTATCCTGAAAAACGGTCTTGTCCTGGACGGGAGGGGAAGTAAGCCCAGAAAGGCCAATATTGCAATTTTCTCCGATTCGATAGCACTTGTCACCGATCTCGATATTACCCGTGCCCGCACTGTCATTGACTGTGAGGGAAAATACGTGGCACCGGGCTTCATCGATGCACATACCCATACCGACTTCCTTGTCCTGAAGGATCCTCTTGCCTCTGCAAGAATCGGGCAGGGGATTACAACAGACATATCAGGGAACTGCGGAATAGGGGTGTTCCCATACAATAATCCCCTCCTTGCCGATATGGTAAAAGATGTGCTGGGTGAATGGGATGACTGGGGCTGGTCGGACTATAAAACCATGAAGGAGTATTACAGCAAGAGGAAGATCGGGGTTAACGAGGTGTTCCTCGTTTCCCATACTGCCCTCCGGGTTGCAGTCATGGGGGAAGACTGCAGGAGAGAGGCGAGTAGAGAAGAGATAGAGGCAATGTGCACTCTTCTTGCCGGGGAACTGGATGAGGGGGCATGGGGATTCTCAAGCGGTCTCTATTATTCCCCGTGTGTCTATTCCGGACGTGATGAACTCCTGGCTCTTCTTAAGGTTGTGAAGGAGAAGGGGAAAATATTCACCGTCCATCACAGGACAGAGGGAAACGGATGCCTGGAGTCCCTCAGGGAGGTTCTCTCCCTGGCGTATGAGACAGGTGTGAGGATTGAAGTCTCGCACCTCAAGGCCATCGGTAAGGCCAACCAGGGTGAAGTAGATAAGATGCTTGCTCTTATTGAAGAGTACAGGAAGAACGGGCTTGACGTGAAGTTCGACCAATATCCTTATGCCTTCGGTTCGACTTCCCTCTTCTCCCTTCTTCCACCGCGTGTTCTTGCCTTCTCGAGACTTGAGCAGAGGATGGCACTATCCCTTGAGAATGAAAGGGAGGAGATAAAGGATGAAATCCTCCACGACAGGACGTGGGACAGTATATACCCGCTTGTCGGTCCCGATGAGATAAGGGCGCTCTTCCTTTCCTCAAGTCCTCAGTACAACGGAATGAGCCTGAGTGAAATAGCACGGGAGAAGAATCTCTCCGATCCACTTGATGCACTCTTTGATGTTCTTGAGGAAGAGACCGGACTAGCCGTCATGACAGACACGACAGAGAGCATAGAGAGCCTTGAGAAGATTATGGTTCATCCTTTGATGTGTTTCGGAACCGATTCTCTCTATTCCTCTCCTCTCCCGCACCCGAGGTCCTATCATTCGGCAGTGGAGTTTCTCTCCCACTACGTCAGGGACAGGAAACTTCTCACACTTGAAGAAGCAGTGAGAAGGATGACAGGTGAGACGGCATCACGCTTCGGCATATCGGACAGGGGAATCCTCGACGAGGGCTACCGTGCAGACATTACAGTCTTTGATCTCGATAATCTGAAATGCAACGAAGATAACACCAATGAAGGAATAGAACTTGTCATAATCAACGGTAAGATTGCTTCCATAAAGGGTGAAATTCTCCCCACAGGGGAAGGAAGAATACTCTGATGAAGAGGGAACTTACCGTCAGGGAGCAGAAGATATTGGGAGTAGCCAGTATAACTGTCTTTGTCCTCTTTTCTCTCTGTGCCCTGGTCTTCATCGGAATCCCGATTGTGAAGACAGCAAGAAATCCAGAGGAATTCCGGCGCTGGATAGACAGTATGGGGGTATGGGGAAAACTCGGTTATGTCGGAATCTGCTTTCTGCAGGTTCTTGTTGCAATAATTCCCGGTGGTCCGATAGAGGTTGCAGGTGGCTATGCATTCGGACACCTGGAGGCTACCGTTCTCAGCACAATCGGTCTGGGACTGGGGTCCTGTACAGTCTTCTTCCTTGTAAGGAAATTCGGAATCAAACTTCTTGAAGTTTTCTTCTCTCCGGAGAAGATAGAGGAATTGTGGTTCTTGAAGACAAACAGCAGGCGTGACCTCATTATTCTCCTTCTCTTTCTCATTCCGGGGACGCCGAAGGATCTCCTCTGCTTCTTCTGCGGTCTTACAGATATGCCCTTTTGGATTTTCTTCCTGATAGCGGTCTTTGCACGTATCCCGGCAGCCTGGATCAGCAGCATAGGCGGCTCTGCAATGGGGAAAAAGAGTTATGTGATTGCAATCATCGTATTAGTCATGATTGTTGTATTCTCATTAGCGGGAATCATTGTATACAGAAGGATGGTCAGAAAGCACAGGGAGGAAAGCAATGAAAATTGAACTCTTCATCTTCGATATGGGTGATGTTCTTATCTTCAACGGGGAGAATATCCCCGAGATAGCCAGATATCTTAATATTGAGCCTGAAATCCTCCAGAGGGACTATGACAGGTATGATTACCCCCTGATGGAGGGCTATATGGATACCCTCGACTATATGAGGCACCTTGAGAGTGAATTCGGCATTCACATAGAGGGTAATCTCTTCTCTGAAATCTACAGTCCCTACACTAACACCTCCATTCTTCCGGTAATAGAGAGAATAAGGGAGAAAGGAGGACGTGTGGTGATCGGCTCGAATACCTTCCGCCCCCATGTTGATGTGATATCAACCCTTGAGGAGCATCCTCTATCTTATTTTGACAGAGCTTACTTTTCGCATGAGATGCACATCACAAAGCCGTCTCTCTCCTTCTTCAGGTATATCCTTGAGAAGGAGAACATCAGTGCAGAGAGGGCTTTCTTCATAGATGACAGGAAGAGCAACACGGATGCTGCAGAGAGTATCGGGATAAAGAGTTTCCTGTACACAGAAGAGACACAGAATAAGTTGATGGAGAAGGTCAATTCCCTTCTCGGGGAGGAATGATGAAGAAACTGTTTGCACTGCTCATAGCATTAGCAACCCTGATGGCACTATCGGCCTCATCCCTTGAGAGTGGGATTACATATAGGGCAACAGATAGAACCTGGAGTGAATTCCAGAGGTATGTCTCCACAGTCAACGGCAGGAATGATGAGACTGCCCTCTCCCTCTACAGGGAAGGCAAGGAGAAGACCCTCTCTGCTCTCCCCATCCTGACATTCTACCCTGACGGCACACTCCTTGTGGCAAACAGCAATTACACAAATGTTCATGTGACAAGGTATTATGTCTCCCAGGGGAGGGTACTCATCACAAGGAAGGACTCCAATATAATATTCGGGACCGGGTATGAGTATTCCTCGGAGGGCGAATGCATCCACTTCGGCTTCTTCTCTTCAGATGAAACATCAATAGGTCTCAATCCCCATATTGTGGAGAACGCAGGTTATTTTACTCTGTACAAGTAACCCCTGATTTTCATCAAATTAGCAGTAAATTCTGATTACTGTGAAATTGAGGTTGACCGTTCAAGGGAAACAGCTTACCCTTAATAATGATTATTTTAGCAGTAATTTTAGTTTAATGCGATTATATTGAAGGTGCAGGTTATGAAAGACACAAGACCGATTCCGGATTCACTTGTAGGTAAAGAGAGTTTTTCGAGAGAAGAATTCCATAGGGCTATGAGAGAGGCGTATGAACTCAGGGAGCCTCAGATAGCTTACGACCTGAACAAACGCCTGGCAAACGGAACTCTGGTCAGAGCCGGCTGGGGGCAGTACTCCCTACCACTGAAAAAAGAATACAGATACGAGTATTCTCCCGAGGCTAATGCCATAGCTGATATCTTCACCAACGCGGAAGAGTCCATTCCTTTCCAGATTCTTGAGTTGAGTCAGCTTTGTGCCCGGGAAGATGACAACACCATATTTGTATCTGTCGTGGAAGACAAGACAGAGTGCGCCTTTGATATGCTCTGGAAACTGTCACCGGGTAAAGTGATGATGAAACCGAAGATTGATGAGTACAGGCGGTATAAGCAGAAGGGGGAAATCATCATAATGCGTCTTCCAACAGAATCTCCAAAGGGAACTGGTGAGAAATGGAAGAGCAGGCTGGAAAAGGTCCTGGTTGATGTCTTTACGGACAAACTTATCAGCAAAATCATCACAGATGAAGAAAAGATGACATTGTTGAGGGAATCCTTCAGCCTATACAGGATTGATGTCAACACAATGCTCCGCTATGCGAAAAGGAAAGGTGCGGAGAAGAAGGTGAAAGATATCCTGAATGAATTCAAAGAGGAACAGATGAAAACAGTTCTTGGAAAGGAAACGGAAGAGATTGAGTTCAAGAGAAGTACAGGGGAGTTGAAGGAAGGTATTATTTCCATTGCCTCGATTTTGAATAAACATGGCCGGGGAAAGCTATATTTCGGGGTACAGAATGACGGTACTGTTACTGGACAGGTTGTCGGAGAAGACACCTTGCGTACAATAAGTCAGGCTATCTCCAACCACATCAAACCCACAATCCATCCTGTGGTCATTGAAGAGACATATGACGGAAAGTCGGTGGTTGCTGTATCGTTCCAGGGAACAAGACAGCCATATACGGCATACAATATTCCCAGAATACGTGTTGCTGATGAAGATCTTGTAATGGAGCAGTCTCTCTATTCCGATATGCTACGATCGAGGGATGACAAGTCCCATTCCTGGGAAAAGCAATGCTCCAAATACAAGGTCTGGGATATTGACGAGGAAGTTTTCTCTTCCTTTTTAACGAAGGCAAGGAAAGCCGGACGAATAGACTTTGAGGGGGATGATCCACTAGATGTCCTGACTAAACTGGGACTTACTGAAGGGGAGTACCTTCTTAATGCCGGTGCTGCACTTTTTGTGGACTGTGGCCTCAATGAACTTCAGATGGCGAAGTTCGCATCTGATGAGCGTCTGACTTTTACCGATATAAGAAGATTTACCGGTCCGATTCTCTCCCTCTCTGATAAAGCTGTCCGGTATGTTATTGATGCTATGGACTGGCGCGTGGAATTCGACGGAAGACTTGAACGCAGGGAAATTCCTGAAATTCCTGTTGAAGCAATAAGAGAGGCTGTAATAAATGCATTTGCCCACAGGTTGGTTGAATCGGGTCAGAGTGTCGAAGTGGCAATTTACCGCAGTTTCATTGAGATATACAGCCCCGGAAACTTCCCTGAAGGCACAACACCGGAGATGTTCATAAATGAGATAAGAAAACCAATAAGAAGAAATCCCTTGATAACCAGAACGCTTTACTATTCTAAGGATATGGAGAGCTTTGCCACAGGTTTGAAGCGTATCCAGAAATTGTGCGATGAGGCAGGCTGCAAGGTGGAGTATTACGGGGATGATTATGGGTTTACTGTCAGGTTCTACCGTTATT
>CAVIAZ010000097.1:0-6833 GCA_963640795.1 bacterium
ATGATAAAGTTCGATGTAAGATAGAGTGCCGAGTTGATAAGAACGATAGTGCCGACCACAACCATTGCCTGATCATTACGGAAAAGAGCCGAGAACATCTCCCTCACTGTAGCCGTCTTCATCTCACTCTTGTCATTCTCCCGCATGGAAGCACAACAAATTACTTCAGTTACCACAAAGATTACCGATACAATCAGTGCCACCCATCTGAAACCTGCTCTTTCACTCTCTCCGCCCAAAAGGCCTACCAGTAGCATGGTAAACATTGCGATGATAGCTGACCCGACTCCAGCACAGGTACGTCCTATCATGGAAAGGTTCTCACGGTCTTTCGGCGTCTGGGTCACAGCCGGAATCATTGACCAGTACGGGATATCCATCATCGTATACGTGACTCCCCAGAGAATGTACACGATACTGAAATAGACCATCATTGTAGCCTGGCTCATCACGGGAGCAGCAAAGAGTGCATAGAGCACCACTGCATTCAGAAGTGTCCCGGAGAATATCCAGGGGCGGAACCGTCCCCAGCGGGAGCGTGTCTTTGCAACAACAACTCCCATAAAGGGATCATTGAGTGCATCAAAGAAACGGGCAATCATGAGAATCAACCCGACAAAGCTTGCGGAAAGTCCCAGCACATCCTGGTAGTAGTACATCACATACGAAGCTGACAGGGCATATACCATATCCTTACCGACAGCCCCGATACCGAATGCGGCCTTCTGTTTTAAAGTAAGTTCCATTTAACATCCTCCTTTTCAATATTGAACTGTAACACGACAGATTCCACCTGCAAAGCAGAAACAGTCAGCTTTGCTTTTCCCGCTCTTCCCGTCGAGCAAAGATAAGTTCCCGTCATACCGCCTTCTGCCACCACTGTCTCTTCCCCAACAAGCTTTGCATCTCCTTCTACAGCAAAGTGTACGGGAAGCTGTGCATAGGAAGCTATGTTCCCGTTTTCGTCGAGGATACGTACCCGGACAGCTGCCATGTCATAAGTATCTTTTTCCCTCAGTGTTGTGTGGCTGACCCGTACTTCAAGATGCAGCTTTGCACTGGGACAGAGTGTAGTACTCTTAACAACCTTTCCGCCCTTAATGGCATCAAAGCGCCAGCGGGTAGCTTCACCTCCCCAGTTACCCACATATTTACCATACAGTGCAACCCCATCTGAAAAGGTCATCCTGTAGCGTAACATACACCAGAGCAGCTTGAGCTTGTAGCGAAGCGGAAGACCCGGAAGTCCGTACTTCCCGGCAGCCAGCAGAGAAGAGCGCAGAACAGCTGCCTTGGAAGGCGAAAAATGCTCCTGCGTTTCCAAGAGTTCACCGATAGTATCATCAACGACGAAGGGAGGATGAGGGAGAGACGACCATTCACTCCTCTTTAAATCTGTCACAAACACATCGTTTTTATATAGTTTCACACCTTCAGCATTGCTGAATGCGTAGATTTCTCCCAACTGCCCCGCGGGACTGTCACCAATGGCCATGGAAGAGCTTACTTCCAAAATTGAATCTGCATCGCCCTGGCTGGAATATACTGAAGATGCAAGTTTAGGATTACGGAACATATCCATCACGCCGTGGTAGCAGATTCTGTCGCCGGAGCCGAAATCCTTATGTGTCTGATAGTCGAACATACACCATCCGAAGCACCCCGCATGTTCCCCGCTTTCATATGCGGCATTCATCACCCGGACATGTCTGAGGGCATGTTCCTGACGGTGAGGACCGTCATCAAATGACTTGGTGGGATACATGTGGCCGTTACACTCAGAGATGAGCATCGCCTTTTTCATATCGGGAGTCACGTCTTTCTTCTTCTTTGCACCCGGTGTTACGCCGTTATGGGAAAAATCGTTGTAGGCATAAACATCTTCAAGGAGGTGACTCTTTTCCAGATACCGCACACCGGAAGTGGCACGGCTGGGATCCAGAAGGTGCGCAGTTCTGTTTGTGCGGGTGTAAAATTCATCATCGTCCACACTTTCGTTGATACGCACTCCCCAGAGGATGATACTTGGGTGGTTACGGTCCTCTAAAATCATCTCCTCAAGCATCACAGAGGCAGCATCCTTCCATGCATCATCCCCGATATGCTGCCAGCCCGGAAGCTCGGTGAATACCAGTAGTCCCCGCCTGTCGCACTCATCAAGAAAATACTGGCTCTGCGGATAGTGGCTGGTCCGCACCGCCGTACATTGCAGCTCCTCCTTAAGAATGCGGGCGTCCTCCCGCTGGAGACTTTCCACAGCCGCGTACCCTATATAAGGATAGCTCTGGTGGCGGTTCAGACCTCTGAGAAATGTCTTTTTGCCATTGAGGTAAAAGCCGTCGGCCCTGAATTCCGCTGTCCGGAAACCGAAAGTAACCGTCCTGCAGTCAACGCCCTTCCCCTCTTCATCGAGGAGTTCCGCTACCGCATGATATAAAACCGGATGAACTGTATCCCACGGCTCTGCACGGGGAACAGAAATCTGTATTTTTCCTTTTTCTTTGGCCTCTGTTCTCTCTTCAGCAACAAGTGTGCCGTCCTGTGTTTCCACCTTGATACGAATCCCCGCACTATTTCCCAGACGTTCTGCAGACCACTCTACAACAGCAGTCTCGAGAGTCGGGGTATATATAAAGAGGTCAGTAATGCGACTTTCACTTGAAGTTTCCAGCCACACTTCCCTGTAGAGTCCCCCATAAGTCAGATAGTCAATGACAAATCCGAACGGAGGAATGGACGGATCCTCATGGGTATCGAGCTGAACCGTAAGAAGATTCTCCCCATCCCTATCCACCAGGTCGGTAATCTCGAAAGAGAAGGAAGTATAGCCACCTTTATGCTCTCCAGCCGGCTTTCCGTTGACAAATACCACTGCCTGGTGTGCAGCCCCGTCAAAGCGGACAAAGAGCCTGGGCGCTTCCTTTACTGAAGGCACATAAAATCTCTTACGGTAGCCACAAAGCATCTCATAATCAGACGGAGACGCATAGTGCAAAGGTACTTCCTTTGAGGTATGAGGGAGACGCACTTCTTCACATTCCGGTACGGGAACCCCCTTACCAAACTCTTCTGTCCAGTGGGGAGTAAATTCCCACCCATCACAAAAACTGTATTTCAACATGCTGATACTCCTCTCGTCCTACATTCAGGCATACGTTGCTCCCCTCTCAAGCCAGTCCAACTATTGTGTATAGCATAAACATTCAAAAAGGCATTCCGTCGGCCTTTTTCATTTTAGAGCGGATAATTTCACTAATCAAACAGTTTCCGTTCGTTTGTAACGAGCCTAACACCACTCTCAGGAAGCACGAACCGACTATAAGCCAAAGGCAGTAAGACGACTTGCGTATGTCTTATTTGATTCTAACAAGAAAAATGTGATATTTCCCCAGAAATTTAGCTGGAAATATGTGAACAAACACAATATAAAGGCTGGAAAAATGTGATTATCCTTATTAAACTAGACGCGGAGATTTGAAAAATATGGAGTTAAGACGAAAAATCGATTCTTTCCTGCTTGAATGGAAGAAGAACCCCGAGCACCTTCCGCTTATAATAAAAGGCGCAAGGCAGGTGGGAAAAACCTACTCAATTGAAAAGTTTGCAAGGAATTATAAGAACTTCGTTGAAATCAACTTCATAACTTCTCCGGAATACAAAACAATATTCAGTTCCGGCTACTCACCGGATACAATCATCAAAGAGATTACCCTGATTAATCCTGCTCTCACTTTCATACCCAATGAAACATTGATTCTCTTTGATGAGGTTCAGAAATGCCCGGACTGTACTACAAGTCTTAAGTTCTTCAAACTTGATGGAAGGTATGACGTTATATGTTCCGGCTCACTTCTGGGAATCAACTACAACCAGGTCACATCCGTCAGCGTAGGCTATAAGGAAGACTATGAAATGCACTCCCTTGACTTTGAGGAATTCCTCTGGGCAAAGGGTTACAGTGATGAGCAGATTGAGTCCATATATGAGCATATGAAGAATAATCAGCCTTTCAGTGAAACAGAATACAATGCATGGATGAACGCATTCAGGGAGTACATGGTCCTTGGCGGGATGCCGAATGTTGTACGCATTTTCATTGAGCAGAAGAATTATTCGGGAACACTTAAAGCACAGAAACAGATTCTGGCAGATTATGAAGAGGATATAGTCAAATACGTCGAGGGTCTTGATAAGGCGAAGGTTAAGAATATCTACAACCACATTCCAGTCTTCCTGGCAAAAGACAATAAACGCTTCCAGATTACGAAAGTCAGCAAAGGTGCCAGAAACAGGGAATACGTGGGCACTGTTGACTGGCTCAGGGACGCAGGAATCATCAACGTATGCTACTGTCTTGAAAGTGCATCCCTTCCACTTAAGGGTAATTATAATCCTTCTGATTTCAAGATTTATTACAGGGACACTGGTCTTTTGATTGCGAGCCTTGACGAAGAGGCCCAGGCAGACCTCAGACAGAACAAAAACTTCAACGCCTATAAGGGAGCTATTTATGAGAACATCGTAGCAGATGCGCTTGTAAAGGAGGGCTATGACCTTTACTTCTATAAGAACGAAAAGTCCACACTTAAGATGGACTTCTTCATCCGTGATGCATCCTCCCTTATTCCCGTGGAGGTGAAGGCAAATGACGGTGCAACCGCCTCTCTGAAAGCTCTCATCGGGAAAGACAAGTACCATGATATCAAGTACGGGATAAAACTATGCAATAAGAATGTAGGCTTCAACGGGATGTTCTACACATTCCCGTACTTCTGCACCTTTCTGCTGAAGCGGTTTATTTTCGAAACAAAGATTTGATTTCTGCCAATGGCGTCAGCAAATATCTTCTCGTCTTTCCAGCTTTTCCATTTGGTTCTTCAGTATTCACTTCAAAAGGAAGACCATGATCGCCGTGGCTGTACTCAAATCCATTCCAAAAGACTTAAATGTACACATTAAAACGGAATGCATGAAATCATTCTTCAAGAGAAAATTTCCAGATGGGGACGACTCTTATACTTGTTTCTTTTATTGTTATCTCATTTTCTTCTTCAAAGGTAACTACTGTAAACTTCATAGCTTCCTTTATTTTCATATGCGCTTTCACAAGTGCTGCAGTCTCCCTGTCGGAAGATATATTTCTCAAAGAATATGCAACCTGTATAATCTCTCCTGTTGACGGAACAAAAAAGTCAATGTCGAGTGACTCTGTCTTAATGTAATAAAAATCATCCCCGTATTTTCTCCTGAGGATAACTGCAACCAGATTCTCAAGCAGTCTCGGATCTTCGTCGACAAGAAACAGATTCAAGAATCCATTGTCTTCAAAATAGTATTTGGGAGTCGTCTCCTTTTCTACAAACTTTGAGAAATAGTTCTCCACTCTGAAGATAAGATATGATTGTACAGCAAAGGAAACATAGTCAATTATACTGTCTTTGCTGATGCCGATGCCGATTGATTTCAATATATTATGAAGTCTTGAATATGAAAGTTCATCTTTCACAGACTCTCCAATCTTCTTCAGCATAAGCCGGAGTCCGTTTATATTTCTGATATTGTTTCTTTCAGCAATATCCGCCAGCATAATCTTTGAGTAAACACTTGAAAGATATTCCCGTTTGTTTTTGAGGATTATCGTTTCAGGGAGGCCTCCATAAGTAAAGTAATCATTAAAAGCTCTCCTGATTTCCCCTTCTCCTTTTGTCGAACAGAGAACATCTTCACTTCTTTCTACCCCCAGGGCATCAAGATACTCCTTAAATGAGAACGGAGTTACATATTTAGAGAGATATCTTCCTCCCAGTCTGCTCTCCATCTCACTCGAGAGCATCTTTGCATTTGAACCTGTTATGAAAGTATGCTCTCTGCTGTCAGCCATTCTCCTGGCAAATTTCTCCCATCCCTCTATATTCTGTATTTCGTCAAAGAAGAACCACCCTTCCTTATCGCTGAGTTCTTTCTGCACACTTAAGATGTCATCAAAGTCTGTTATCTTGAATTCCTCAAGTCTTTCATCTTCGAAATTGATATAGATTATCTGATTCCAGTCCTTGCCGGACTTTATAAGTTCCTGCACAAGAGAGTACAACAGTGTCGACTTACCCGCCCTTCTGAGACCGACAAGAATATAATTTGCATTTGTATCGAATTCATAATACGGTCTTTGAGTTATATCAAACTCTCTAATCACCCGGTGCTGATCGTAGATAACCCTTTTCAGAATATCGTGGTTCATACTGACTCCTTACCTACATGTTAAAATTATACTCGAAATTTGTCGACTTTAATCGACAAATAAATTAATATTTATCAAGCATACTCGACAAAACACCAGAAAATAGCAAGACAGTACTACACAATCTACTTTTGCAACAAACTTTAGGAACACGCGTTTAAGCGCAATCTGCATCTTCCTGACAGTCTCGACGGAGTATGTACATCACCCGATTTTTCATTCCTTTTAACAATTGCCTGATAGTTCCCTCATCCTTGATTATCTGAATAGGCATAACTATCCTCATAGACTGCCTCCGGCGCAATGTCTATCTCTCCGTCTTTCCAGGTAATGACGCCATGAAAAAGTACGGGAGACGAGAATATTTTTTCATCCTTCAGAGATTCAAATGCTCCACCGGTCAGGAGGGAAGCATCAAAAAGTCTTTTTTCTCCTGTCGAGAATGTTACAAGCATCATCATACCTTTCAGTGGCTTACAAGCAACCACTTTGATACCATTCTTCATTTCTCCTGCATAGCATATTCCATTTTTGATATACATTCTCGTTCCTCTTACATCGGTTTTATCTTATCGAAATGTTCCCCTTTCACAGC
>CAVIAZ010000098.1:0-6822 GCA_963640795.1 bacterium
CATCATATTTATTGAGATGTTTCTCCCAGTCAGGAGAGGAGGCTATCTTAAGGGAGGAGAACATCTCCTTTGCTTCCGCCCCTTTGGAGTAGTAGGCAGTTAGCATATCGGCAGTAGTCGACTTTCCGAAGCGACGGGGACGGCTGTTGCAGATAAAGCCTCGACTCTTTCCTAATACCTGGTTTGTAAATTCAATCAATCCGCTTTTGTCTACGTATATCTCATCTTCAGCGGCTCGTCTGAATGCAGAACTATCAGAATTAACAAATCTTCCCATGCCGTACTTACTCCTTCTTTAAATTACACATATCTCTTCTTAACTTATTTTACAGCAGAACAGAAAAAACATGTAGAAGTTTTGTCAACAAAACCCATACTTCTGTTCTCTGTGCCCATCAAAAGCTCAAGATTCCAGAAACTACTTTACCGAAGAAAATTATCTACATACTGTACACAGGAAACCCATGTAAGATATCGACTGAATCACAGGAAACGTCACCGTCTTTTGGGGAGAAAGAAAGGAAAGATATAATAGTTTGACCGGTTAAGTGAATGTATGTAAACTAGTTCACAAGGTCATACAGAATGAGTGAGAAAAGGATTACTATCGCAGATATAGCAAAGAAGAGCGGATACTCGAAGACAGCAGTCTCATTTGCATTCAACAATCCCGAGAGGATCAGCCGGGATGCAGTTGAGAAGATTCTGAAGGTTGCAAAGGAACTTGATTATATCCCAGACCCGATGGCACGCAACTTCTCACTCGGACGCCACTTCTCACTGGGATTCCTTGTCCCCCAGTCCTTTGACATTTCACTCGACAACCCCCATGTTGTCGACATCCTCAGGGGGATTGGTACCACATGTGAGAAGAACGACTACTCATTCACTCTCATTCCCCCGCTCCATGATTCGATAGCAGAAGCCATCAAAAGTGCGACTGTGGACGGGATTATCGGCATGGGACTCGATTTCGGGGGAGGTGTCAGGGAGGCATTGCAAAAGAGAAAACTTCCTCTTGTAAGACTTGACCCGATTGACGAGGAGGAAGGCTACAGTGTTTCGATAGACAACACGGAAGCTGCATGCACACAGATGAGGGAAGTTCTGAAACGTGGACACAGAAATATTGCCGTCATAGCCCTTCTAGGTGCTGCATATATAGAGTCAACTGATGTGGTTGCACCCGGTGTTGCCAACTTCAGAAGCATCGGCTACAAAAAAGCCCTGACCGAGTACAGAATTGAAAATCCCATAAGGCAATACCCCGAGAATGCGACAATAGAGGGCGGAAGAGCTGCAACAGCGAGGATAATCAGGGACGGACTTCCGAGTGCCATCATCACCATGTCAGACATACAGGCTATCGGGGCAATCAGGGAGCTTATGGACAGGGGAATCAGGGTTCCGGAGGATGTGTCTGTCGTAGGTTTTGACGGAACATACCATGACAACTACATCGACCACAGGCTCTCGACCATAGACCAGCACGGCTACCTCAAGGGAGTAAAGACAGCCGAGATGCTCTTTGACATAATCAACGGTAAAGATCCGGAGGAGAAGAATGTCATCATCCCCTACTCCTTCTATGACGGTGAGACCTTAAAGAGTATTTAACACCTTCAGGGCAATATCGGGTGAGTTGGTTATACAGCCCTCAACATCCCACTCCTTGAGTTTCATCATCTTTCTGTCATCGTTGATTGTCCATGAGTTGATTCCGATACCGTTTTCCTTACACTCCCGGACCATCTCATCTGTAATGCAATCAAAGTCAGGATGAAGATACTGTAAGCCTAGGGATGCAGCCTCATAGGCAAGGTGCCTTGCATTCATATGCTTCTCAAAGAGGAGGCCGCATGGAACGGACGGGAGAAGTTTCTTACAGATTATCAGACTCAGCCAATTGAATGACGAGAAGATAATCTTATCCTCAATCCCGTACTTTCTGATTAGTTCAACAACCTTCTCCTCTATCCCCGGATAGTAGACGATACCTGTCTTTATCTCGACATTGGCCATCGTTCCACTTTCCTTTACGAAGGCACAGAACTCCTCAAAGGATGGAATTGTCACATTGAACCTGTCATTCTGGGTCTTTGATGCAACCGTATGGGTAAGCTCCTCAAGTGTACAATCCCCGACCATCCTGTCAACACCGCATGTACGGAGAAGACTCTCGTCATGGATTACTACAGGATACCCGTCAGCTGAGAGATGGACATCCATCTCAACACCATAAGCCCCGCTCTCAACAGCCCTCTCAAATGCCAGCATTGTATTTTCCGGGTATATGCTGGAAAAACCTCTGTGTGCCCAAACTTTCATACCAGGACAATAGATTCAATTCACCTCTCTGTCAATCCGACTCTACGGCCGGCCATGGAGTATGTGTCAAGAAGTGAGAGGAGGCCAGAAAAGGAGGTTCCTCTTATCGGGTGCAAGCTGTAATTGAGGAGGTTCTCATTCATCAGAAGAACAGAGGAAATCATATTGGCCTTCATGAACCCAGTCTCCTCTTCGGGAAAATCGATGAAGGTGTGGTCGATGAGTTTCCTCCCTTCCCTAGATCTCTCATAGGCATAGCTTATGAGCTCCAGTTCCCCTGAGAATGTCGTAACGGAGAGCCCGTAGGATGCACTCAGATATTCCCTCAAACCTGCAGGGTAACTCGTATTGAACTCAAACCAAACATCCTCAAGTGTCTTCCTGCTGAGAGAGGAATTATATCTTTTGCGGCCACGGCTCTCCCCGTAGGCTCTTATTTTCCTCTCTACATCAATATGCAATACAGATACCGATGCTATGACAAGATTCTGTAGTTCCTTGTCAAAGAGGATGTCCCTTCTAAGAGCACTGAAGGTAGTATCGGGGGCAAAGACAAGCTCTCCCGAGGCAGATTCAACCCCGTAGTGGGCAATATATTGGTTAATATCATCATCCTGGTAAAGGGAAAGGAACGAGAGGGCATCACTCTTCTCTATATCGAGAACAAGACCATTGTCGAGAAAGGATGTGAGAAGGTAAAGCTTCTCCTCTTTGCTGTTTTTCATAAAATAACTCCATGCCTGAAAATTCACCATGTAACGTATAGGTGTATGGAGGGCATGGTCGTAAGGATTAAAAATTGAATGAACACCACTGGTTTTTCTGCCCACGAAAGTCCCCAGCGAAATCGAATTAATGGAAACAAGCTCCAGAGACAGTATAGCACAAAAGATGGATAAGATAAGAGGAAAAAGGCAATACTCTTGAAAGTCTTATCCGATGTGGCTATTTTCTTGTTCTATGAAACTACAAGAAACACCAAACATGCTTTTCTCGAAAAAAGAGTTAAGGAAAATATACTATCCCCTCCTGATGGAGACACTCCTCTCCGTCACAGTCGGAATCGCAGACACGATTATGGTCGCACAGGCCGGGGAGGCCAGTGTAAGCGGTGTCAGCTGCTTCAACACCATCCAGAACTTCCTCATCGCACTCTTCTCCGCATTCGGAACAGGAGGAAGTGTCATAGTCGGACAGCTCATCGGAATGAATAATGAGGAAAGGGCACGGTTCGCCTCGAAGGAGCTGTTGTATCTTGCACTCTTTGTGGCTCTCGTGGTCGGAGGTGTCTTCTTTGCTTTCAAGGAGCAGGTATTGAGACTGATATACGGAAGTGTGGAGGAAGATGTCTTCAGGGCCGCACTCGACTACTCAATCCCGATTATCCTCTCCCTCCCGTTCATGGCTCTAACATCATCCCTCACAGCCATCTTCAGGGCACAGGGAAAGACGGAGAGCACATTCATCGTCTCTACAATCGGAAACATCATAAACATAATCGGAAATGCCATCTGCCTCTTCATCTTCAACATGGGGGCATTCGGAGTTGGGCTGAGTACACTTATCTCCCGTATTGTCATGGCTGTGATTTTCCTTGTTCTCGTACATTCACATAAACTTAAAGTCTATGTTGATTCCCTTCTCAAGTTTGAATTCGACTTCAGGATGGCAAAGACAATCTTCTCAATAGCACTGCCTTCCGGAGCAGAGAGTTCCATCTTCCAGCTGGGAAAGATAGTGACTATTTCAACAATAGCAGCATGCGGGACGGCATCAATTGCATCATTCGCCTTTCTCGACAACATGGGAACATTTGCAAATGTCACCGGAAGTGCCGCAGGACTTGCATTGATGGTATGTGGAGGACAGAGTTGCGGAGCCGGACGCTATGATGAGGCAAGATGGTACACAAGATACTTTGTCCGCCTTGCATATATCCTGATTTTCCTTACTTCTGTTGTTGTGATGTCTCTTCTTCCGGTCATTCTCAACGCATACAACTACTCAGAGGAGACAGCATCGCTAGCTAGGCTTGTCACAATCGAGAACCTCATAATCCAGGTCCTTATATGGCCACTCTCGTTCACACTTCCCCAGGCACTCAAGAGTGCGGGGGATGTGACATTCACAATGATAGTTGCAGTTTCCTCAATGTGGATCTTCAGGGTAGTATCTGCAAGGGTACTTGGACTTACATTAGGTTTCGGCCTCAGGGGAGTCATGTGGGGCATGTACATTGACTGGCTTGTCAGGGCACTTCTCTTTGTATGGCGCTACAGGTCGGGTAAGTGGACAGAGAAGGGAATCAAAGAGGAAAAGTAGCCTAACAAAATCAAATGGGATATTATTCGGGTATGGACAGAGAAAGCATCAATAGAATACTCGAGAACCAGAAAGAATATTACAGAAGTGGTAAGACACTTTCGCTCTGGGATAGACTGGACTCCCTCAAGAAGCTCTATGAAGCAATAGAGAAATACAGCGATGAGCTCAGAAAAGCTCTTCTTCTTGACCTTGGAAAGCCGGAAGCAGAGAGTGATATGTGCGAGATAAGACTCACACTGAGTGAGATTACATACATAAGAAAACACCTCAATAAGTGGATGAAGGAGAAGAGAGTCCATACTCCCCTTTCACAGTTTGCATCCCGCTCATTCACGCGTCCCCTTCCCTACGGTAACACACTCATAATGAGCCCGTGGAACTATCCCGTTCTCCTGACGCTTGAGCCCCTTGCCGACGCACTTGCTGCAGGAAATACAGCAATACTTAAACCATCAGCCTACTCAATAAACACAACAAAGGTCCTGAAGAGAATGATTGACGAGACCTTCGAAGAGGGTCTTGTCGCCCTCATAGAGGGAGGAAGGGAGGAGAACCAGTCCCTCCTGGAACTGAACTTTGATTATATCTTCTTCACAGGAAGTAAGACTGTCGGAAAACTTGTCATGGAAAAGGCAGCAAAGCATCTTACCCCGGTTACCCTGGAACTCGGTGGAAAGAGTCCCTGCATAGTCACAAAGTTTGCCGATATTCCCCTCTCTGCCAGGCGCATAGCATTCGGGAAACTCATCAATTGCGGTCAGACATGTGTTGCTCCAGACTATATCCTGGTGGACAAGACAATACAGAAGGACTTCGAAAGCGCTCTCATAAAAGAAATAAAGAGGATGGTCACAGATAATCCTCTCACTAACCCGGAGTGGGGAAAGATAATAAATGAGAAGCACTTTGAACGTATCATAAAGCTCATAGACAGGGACAAGACAATCCACGGAGGAAAGTACGACAGCACTACGCTCAAGATAGAGCCGACAGTGCTCTCCTCCGTCACACCATCCGATCTAGTCATGCAGGAGGAGATCTTCGGCCCCATATTCCCGGTAATCCCCTACACGAATATAGAAGAATGCATAGAGTACATAAACAGCAACGACCATCCCCTCGCCCTCTACATCTTCACAGAAAAGAAGAAGGAAGCAAGGTATGTGATGACACACACCCTCTTCGGAGGTGGATGTGTCAATGACACTCTTATCCATCTTGCCACGTCAGAGATGCCATTCGGAGGAGTCAGGGAGAGTGGCATTGGAGGATACCACGGAAAGAGCGGATTCGATACCTTCTCCCACTACACCTCCATAGTCGACAAGAAGACGTGGATGGACCTCCCCATGCGCTACAGACCATACACGGAGAAAAACAGACGTCTCATCAACTTTTTCCTCAAGTGATACTAGACACTATTCTCTCTTTGGTTTATTCTTCTTGCAGATTGGGCGGTTAACTCAGCGGGAGAGTGCCACCTTGACGTGGTGGAAGTCAGAGGTTCAAACCCTCTACCGCCCATATCTTAGGACTCTTAACGGAGTCCATTTTTATTGCCCTCAAACAACTCCCCCTCCAATGAAGTGCACCCTCCAGTATGGGAACCAGAGGGTGCGGGGAATAATGAAAATAAAAATCTATGTATTCTGCGCATTCAAAGCAGATAATACCTTTCCATCTCTACTCCTCCTCTTTCGGGGAGAAGCAGAATCTTAAAATTACGAGGCACTTGACTTACCAGCAGCAACTGTAATCGTTTTGGTTTCTCCTGAGTTAACAGTTTCAAAGGTATTTTCAGAATCCGATGTCCTTACTTTAATTGCGGACTTGTTACCACTGAAATTAGCAGTAACCTCGTTCCAAGTCTTGTTATTTATATTATTAATGAGGATAACATCACCATTTACACCGACAGTGTTTTTAAATGTACATCCAGTCACATTGAGGATATTACTTTCAGAATTCTTATTACCCGTGTTTACTACTCGGATAGGAGCAGCATACGTCGAGAGCGTACTGTCCTCTGTTGCTGTGCACCCACAATTGGTAAAAGTACAATTCTCAACTGTAATCTTGCGGGTTCCCTCCGTTGCTGTATAATTGAAGTTGATTGGAACAGCACACTCTGTAAACTCACATCCCTCAATAACAATTGTTCCGCTTGCA
>CAVIAZ010000099.1:0-6739 GCA_963640795.1 bacterium
CCCCTTCCGTGTGAAGGAAGTGCTCTCCCACTGAGCTACGTTCGCATTGACGAGTTAAAATATATTCTCTTACCCTCTTTTTGTCTACTATATAATTAAAAGCAGTGTTGTGACAGCGAGTGCGAGAGCTATACTCACTATCATGGGAAGTTTGAAGCGGGAAGCTATGAAAGAAGCCACAACGCCCATAAGGCCCGAGTACCATTCAGAGCCGAAATCAGTCAGGGCTCCGGGAAAGACAAGTGCTCCCAGGGCTGCAAGCGGAAGAAGAACCATACACTTTCTAATCCTCTTCGGAAGTTTCTCTGTAAAGGAAAGAAAATAAGGGATTGTTCTCGGTATCTGGGTCACGAGAGCCGACAATATGATAATCAGAAGTGTCCTACCCATCGATTCCGACCTCCTCGTCTGTATATATGTAGGATGCAAAAACTGTACCCGCTATCATTGCTACCACCATTGAGAACCCGGCAGAGAGATTGAAGCCAAGAAGCAACACAGTATTTATTAGAGCGCTCAAAAAGAATACAGGTATAGCCTTCCAGCTCTTTCTGCTCTCTCCCCCAAGGATAGATGCAAACATGGCATATACTGTGATTACAGCAGCTTTCTTTATGACGGAAGGAAGAAAATCGCCGATTGTTGCACCGACAAGACTTCCTCCCCACCATCCGGTCCAACTTGTAAGGCTGAGCCCGATAAGGTAGGGCCAGGTTATCTTTCCGTCCTTGAATGATGCAAGGGCAAAGACCTCATCGGTTGTGCTGAAACCTGCAAATAGACGCCCGGGGATGCTCTTTCTGTCTTCAAGTTTTCCCGATAGTGAGGATGCCATGAATATATAGCGGGAATTGATGAAGAAGACAGATACAACTATTGAAAGAACACCGGCCCCGCTTTTGAGAAGGGAGAGAATCAGGAACTGGGATGATCCGGCATAGACAAAGAAAGAAGTAAGCCACGTCTCAAAGAGCGAGAAAGAGAGAGTCGTGCTCATAAGGCCGAATGCAACGGCTGTAGTGAAATAACCTACAGCTACCGGAAGACCATCAAGGATCCCCTCTTTGAGTGTCAGTCTCTCTTCCATATATCCTCACTGACTCTTTTTGCAGCTTCCGTACCGTCTATTGCCGCACTCACAATGCCTCCCGCATACCCGGAGCCTTCCCCTGCCACATAAAGGCCGTCCGCGCTCATCATACGTTCATCCCTCAGGATTCTTACAGGAGAGCTTGTCCTGGTTTCAGAGCCAAGAAGGAGTGCATCATGCGTGATGAACTTTCCCCTTGTCATCCTGTCAAATGCATTGAACCCTTCCCTGAGGGAGGATGAGACTACAGGAGGAAGGATTGAATGAAGGTCCGAAGAGACACAGCCCGGAGCATAAGTTGAGCGGGGAAGTGTTGATGACACCTTTCCCCTGACAAAGTCATCAAGTCTCTGGGACGGAGCCTTATAGAGAGGAAGGAAACTCCTTCTCTCAACACTCTCGATATAATCAAGCATCCCCCACACACTATCAGAACCGGTATCTTGAGTTCTCAATTCCACAACAAAGGCGGCATTGGCGAACTGTCCTGAGCGGCTTGATGAACTCATGCCGTTCACAACCTGCATTCCATTCTCTGTAGTGGCCGGAACAACAGATCCCCCGGGACACATGCAAAATGAATAGACACCTCTTCCTCCGACCTGCGTGACAAAAGAATACGTTGCAGGAGGAAGGTAGAGCCCCCTACCCCCTTCCGTGTGGTATTGCATAGAGTCTATAAGGCTCTGCGGATGCTCACACCTGACTCCTATTGCAGTGTTCTTTGCTTCAAGTTTAATGCCTGAAGAGTCAAGAAAGCGGTAGACGTCCTTTGCAGAGTGTCCGGTTGCGAGAATGACAGGCCCCCGGAACTCCTCTCCTGATGCGGTTTTCACACCGGTGATGCTGTCACCATTGATAATAAGGGAAGAGACAGTCGTATTGAAATGAACTTCCCCGCCCGAGGAGAGTATAGCCGACCTCATATTCTCGATGACAACGGGAAGCCTGTCTGTCCCTATATGAGGATGTGCTTCATATAATATATTCTCATCAGCCCCGTGCTGCACAAAAAGAGAGAGAACCTTCTTTACATCCCCGCGTTTAAGTGACCTTGTAAAGAGCTTCCCATCCGAATAGGCACCGGCACCTCCCTCTCCGAAGGAGTAATTGGAATTCTCGTCAAGGATTCCCTCACGGGAAAGAAGAGCGCAGTCTCTCTTTCTCGCCCTCACATCCTTTCCCCTCTCAAGGACAACAGGCCTTATGTTGTTTTCAAGAAGTGTAAGAGCAGCAAATAGCCCCGCGGGTCCCGACCCCACAACAATGCACACGGGAGCCCTCTCATCAAGCACAGGAAAGCTGACAGGTGTCCAGAGAGATTGGACATCCTCATCTATGAAGAGCCTCAAGAGGAGGTTTATCTTCACCTCAACCCTTCTTGAGTCAATGCTTTTACGTATATATCTCATTCCCCTAACACGGCTGATATTCATACCAATTGACGAAGCAGCTCTCTTAGTTACATAGCTCTCGTCAGCAGCCTCTTTCGGGGATAAAACCAGGTTCACATCTTTTATCATCGCTCAATGATATTTAAATTGCCCTCTCCTATTCAATTATCGAAATTCCATATATGCTGAAAGCAAGGAAAGAAACTATGAAATACGAAACCTCAATATCTATGGATGAAGTATCACGCTGTCTTCTCTGCGACAATAGCATATGTGGTAATATTTGCCCCAGCGGAGTAAACCCGTGTGACATAATACGCTCACTCAGATTCGAGAACCCCGTTGGAGCCGGAAAGAGGCTTGAAAAGAACTTCTCATGCCTTGACTGCGATGCGCCATGCGAGAAGGCATGCATATTGAAGTCTAACCCAATACAGATTAAATCCATCATGACACACCTCGATACAGACAGTAAGGCTTGGCAAGATATTCCCGAGGCTGAGGTCGATATTTCAACAGATTTTCTCGGTGTTCACTTTGAAAATCCTTTCCTCCTCTCCTCTTCCGTCGTTGCAAGTACATACGAGAAGATTTCGCGTGCATTCGACATGGGATGGGGAGGTGCATGTTTCAAAACCATCTGTGATTTTATCCCAGAAGAAGCTTCTCCCCGCTATTCATCTCTTCCTTCCGAGCACGGCTTCTGTGGCTTCAAGAACATAGAGCAGCTCTCTTCAAATGGACTTGAAAATGACCTTGAAATAATCAGAAGACTCAAGAAGGACTATCCGACAAAGGTAATCATCTCCTCAATAATGGGAAGAAATGAAGAGGAATGGGAGAGACTTGCGCGTCTCTCCGAAGAGGCTGGAGCCGATATAATCGAATGCAATTTCTCCTGTCCGAATATGGAGGAAGGAGGACTCGGGGTAGACATAGGACAGAGCGAGAGTGCAATCGAGACCTGCACAAAAGCAGCAAGAAGAGGAACAAAGCTCCCTCTGTTGGCTAAACTTACCCCTAATGTTGCAGACATGAGACCGTTTGCACGTAAAGCCTTAGAGAGTGGTGCCGATGGCATTGCAGCTATAAACACTATCAAATCTCTCATGGGTATGAATCTCGATACCTACGCAACAGAGCCCTCAGTCAAAGGTCTCTCGGGAGTTGGAGGATACTCGGGACATGCAGTCAAGCCTATTGCTCTCAGATTCATCTGGGAGATGGCATCAGAAAAAACGGGGCAGCCTATTGCGATAAGTGGAATGGGCGGAATCGACACATGGCGAGACGGAGTTGAATTCTTACTTCTTGGCGCAAACCATGTTCAGATAACAACATCAATAATGCAATATGGCGCAAGGATAATCGATGATCTCATTGACGGCCTTAAATGGTATATGAGGGAGAAAGCATTTACTCATCTCTCAGAGCTCCAGAGACTCGGAATCGAAAATGTCACAGATCTTGATGAACTCAACCGTAACTCAAAACTCATACCTCATTTCAACAGGGAAAAGTGTCTCGGCTGTGGCAGATGTTATATCTCCTGCCGTGACGGAGGTCATGAGGCATTAAAGATGGTCAACGGTAAGCCGGTAATGGACCCGAGAATATGTGTCGGCTGCCATCTCTGTGTCCTTGTCTGTCCTGGTGGAGCTGTAAGTCCCTACGGTAAGCGCATAGAGTGTTGAAGCGGGTATTTTTTCTTTTAACCCTTTTGACTATCATAACAGAGTGAATATTTTATCAATCGAAAACCTGGAAAAGACAGTAAAGGATGAGCCTCTCTTCGAGGGAGTTACATTAGGCCTTGATGAAGGAGAAAAGGTCGGTATCGTAGGAAAGAACGGGGAAGGAAAATCAACATTCCTCTACACTCTCTCCGGTCGTATCATCCCGGATGAGGGGAAGATATCGCTTAGGACAGGGACGAGGATGGCACTACTTGAACAGAGAGTGACATTCCATGACGGCGCTACAGTACGCTCCTACCTCTATGAGGCGGATGACAGCAACATAAAGATACTCACGAGCTATAAGAAAGCCCTTGATGATGCAACTCCCGCGAAAGCAGCAGAACTCAATGAGATCATAGAGCGGGATAACCTCTATGATATCGAGCGTTCATACTTTGCGTTTCTTACCGATATGAAGGAGAATTTCTCGGGAGATGAGAAGATGTCATCCCTCTCGGGAGGAGAGCAGAAGAAGGTTGCACTTGCGAGGGTCCTCTCCCTGAGAGCGGGACTCCTTCTTCTGGATGAGCCTACAAACCATCTCGACATAGAGACAATCGAATACCTTGAAAACTGGATAAAGAACACACAAAGCAGCGTAATCATCGTCACTCATGACCGTCATATACTCTCCTCTGTATGCTCCACGATATGGGAACTGGACAGAAAACACTTCTACCGCCATCCGGGTTCCTTCACACAATACCTCGAAAGAAAAGAGGAAAGACTTGTTATGGAGGAGAAGGAACAGGAAAGGCTCAAGACGATATTGAGGCGTGAACTTGTGTGGCTGATGAGAGGTCCCCAGGCCAGAACGGGAAAGGATAAGGGAAGGAAAGACAGGATAGAGGAGATGGAAGCCTCGTTAAGGAAGGTCAGGGATGAGAGACAGAAGGAATTCTCTTCCCTAGAGCGCAGGCTTGGAAAGAAGATTCTCGATATTGACTCTGTCTCTGCCATCTATGGAAAGAGGACCCTCTTTGAAGACTTCACATACTCATTTACAAAGGGTGTGAAGATAGGCCTCATCGGCCCTAACGGAAGCGGGAAGTCCACCCTTCTCGATATCATAGCGGGAGTAAGGGAACCCGACTCCGGCTCGGTTGATATAGGGGTCAATACAGTATTCGGTTACTATGACCAGAACGGCCGTAACCTCGAGAACACCAAGACAGCAATTGAGTATGCAGAGAGTTTCGGAGACCGTGTCCGTTACACAGATGGGGAAGATGTTACAGCAGCAAGATTCCTTGAGCTCTTCGGTTTTCCCCCGGAGAGCCAGCGCACCCCCATTTCCCTTCTCTCTGGCGGAGAAAGACGCAGGCTCTATTTGATAACCCGTCTCATAAGAAATCCGAATTTCCTCCTCTTTGACGAGCCGACAAATGACCTTGACCTCCCTACTATGGAGAATCTTGAGGACTACATATCATCATTTCCGGGCTGTGCGATTATTTCTTCCCATGACAGGACATTCCTTGACTGTACAGTCGACTTCCTCTTTGTAATCGAGAATGAAAGGATAACCCTCTTTCCCGGTAACTATACCCAATACAAAGAGAAGAAGGATGAGGAAAACAGAGTAAAGGAGAATACAAGGAAAATCGACACACGGCCCAAACGTGAGAAGAAAGGACTGACCTATAAGGAAGAGAAGGAATTGGAGGAACTCGAAAAAAGCATAGAAATCCTTGAAGCAGAAATAACCAAGCTTGAAGAATCCTTCTCCACAGCAGACACAACAGAACTCGGTAGCCTTCAGGAAAGAACAAGGAAGTACGAGGAGAAAAAAACAGCGCTCGACGAGAAGACCGAACGCTGGCTTGAACTAGAGGAAAAGAGAGGTTAGACGTCAGTTGAAGTCACATCCTCAGCATCCATGAGCTGAGCATTGGTCCTTCCTGGAATGACTCTCCTGATAAATGGGATAACCCCGCTGTAAGTCTTACTGAATTCCTCTTCACTCTCCTTGAGTGCAGCCTGCCAGGCAGCCCCGAATCCCGGGCTGTTGATAGTAAGCCTGTCCACAGCCTTCTGATAGACCTGGAGTCTCTCAATCTCTTTTCTTCCCGGCTTCTGGCTCATGGTCTGAAGCGATACCCTCAGGTTCTCGTTGAACTTCTTAAGTTCCTCATTCTCAGCCTTGAGTTTGCTCACCCCGTCAGACTCAATCTCCATACGGGATGTAAGCATGTCCTTGAGTTTCTGGACATCGCCTGCTCCCCTCTTCTTAGCCAGATGAAGTCTGATCATGTAAATAAACCATATAATCAAAGCGACAGCACATCCCGCTCCAAGACCAACAAAAAAATCTTTCCAGCTTGTCATTTCTTACTCCTGTCAAATGAAAGATAATCAATTCTAGCCTAATGGAAAAGAAATCTCCACTACTTCCAATTCTTTTGATTATCAGGTATGATTTTTCCTGCCGTGCCAGGGTGGTGGAATGGTAGACACTGGAGACTTAAAATCTCCTGGACGTGAGTCCGTACGGGTTCGATCCCCGTTCCTGGTAT
>CAVIAZ010000100.1:0-6650 GCA_963640795.1 bacterium
GTGGAAATGCTGGATAGGACCCAAGATACCTCTTATGTGGCTGGGACGGGGAATGACATAAGCTACATTGTCCAGCCGGTTTCATACACCTCCGTCTGTGATAATGTGTATCCTGAATATGCAGTGAAAGCGTAATATATAAGGCCTCCCGTATGAATGTGGAGGCCTTTGTGTATCAGAGAGTCTTTCCTGTCTTTTCATTTCTCCTGAGGTGGATGAAGTAGCATACATTGAGGACAATCCCTGCTAGAGTTGCTATCGGGGCTGAGAGTCCTATCCCCGTGAGGGAGGCATCAGGCTGTATGCTCATTATGTAGGCCAGCGGGAGTCTCACAGCCAATGTCTGGACCAGTCCCTGGATCATTACCCAGACCGTGTGATTGCTTCCGTTGTAGTAGCCTACCATGCTGAAGAGGATTGCTGTGACAATTGTCTCGGGAGCAAATCCCTTGAGGTAGTCAAAACCGTTTGAGATAACTTCAGGATCCGTCGTGAATATGGAGGTTATGAGATCACCTTTGAAGAGGATGAGAATGAAGACGATAACTCCGATAGACATCCCTGTCACGATTCCCGTCAGCATCGACTCTCTTGCCCTCTTTTCATTACCCGCTCCGATGTTCTGGGCGACTATCGAGGCCATCGATTGCATGAGAGCGCTCGGAATGAGCATTGCAAAGTTTACGATCTTGCATGCAACACCGTACCCTGAGGAGGCGGCAAGACCAAGTCTGTTGACAAAAGCACAGAGGGCAAGGAATGAAATCTGTGTGAGGAATTCCTGGAGTGCAAGCGGGAGGCCGATTTTCAGCATAAGCCCTGTCTGATTGTTGAAACTGAAATCTTTTCTTGTGATTTTGAACGGAAGACCCCGCTTCTTCAGGAGAACCAGGGCAAATACAACGCTTACAGCCTGGGCAAAGACAGTTGCAATCGCAGCTCCCGCCGTGTTCATATCAAATACGGCCACAAGAAGAAGATCCCCGAAGATGTTGACAATACATGCAACAAGGACAAAGAGGAGAGGGGATTTGCTGTCTCCCAGTCCTCTGAAGATGGCTGAGAGCAGGTTGTATGCAACAATGAAGAATATGCCGCCACCACATATCCTGACATACTCTGCTGTCTCCTCCACAGCCTCGGCTGGTGCTTGCATGAGAACGGCTATCGGGCGGGCAAAGACTGTCATCACTACAAAGAGAAGAGCTGAAATAATGCCGAATACGACGACAGAGCCTCCGATTACGGGGCCTATCCTGTCCTCATTCTTCTCTCCCAGATACCGTGCGATGAGAACGGTGATTCCCATTGCCAGCTGTGTGATTACGAATGTCACGAGGTTGAGTACCTGGCTTCCAGTCGATACCCCGGAGAGTCCTGCTGTCGTTCCGAAATGCCCGACGACAAGAAGGTCCACAGCACCGTATGCCGCCTGAAGCACCAGGGATGCCAGTACCGGCAGCATGAATCTCAGCATCTTCTTCAAAATGTTCCCTTCTGTGAAATCGATACTGCTGCTATCCATTGTTTTTCCCTCCCTCTTTCATTGCACTATAGAATAGTTCTATTGTTTTTATGAGTGTTTCCACATCACTCTCAGAGACAGATGAGAGAGCATCAAGAAGGGGAGTGAATGTCTCCTCATTGTATTTCTGTGATAGAGCCCTTCCGCTCTCTGTAATTTCAATGTAGGTTACCCTCCTGTCCTCATCTGATGTTATTTTCCTGATGTATCCTTTCTCCTCCATCTCCCTCAGGGTGCGTGTCACACCGGGTCTCTGCACTGAGAGTGCATCACTGAGGTCTGAAATTTTCACACACCCGTTTTTCTTCTCCAGTTTTCCTGTTATGTCGAGATAGCGGATGTATGACGGGGAAACTCCGTCAGGGAGAAGCGGAAGCATCTCCCGTATGCGCTTAGCAAGGTAGAATGCATCAAGCATGCGTTTTATGTTATCTGTTGTCATATTGTGTCCTTTAATTAACTATGATAATTAACAGTGGTAATTATATTGACTTCCGTAATTGTGTCAATAGCATGAAACTCCCGGAGGTGTAGATAATTTTCTTCGGTAAAATCTATTTTGAGGAAAGGTGATTAGCTTTTTTCACCGGAGCCATAAAAGGTAAGCAAATACATTGTTCAATGTCTTTGATGGGTAAGAGGGTTGAAAACCGGGGTGACAGCAGATAGAATCGTCCCGAAATATGAAAAAGCTATTATCTGTTGTCTTATGCGTTTTTCTCTCCGTCTCACTCTTCTGTGCTCCTGACAGGGTCAGGATGATTTCAATCGGCCTTGACTATACAAACACCTCTGAGGAGGAAATGATTCTCAGCGGTACAATAAATGATGCCCTGGAGATGACAGCTGCCGTCCAGAATGTGATGGAGGCAAAAGGAGTGGAGTTTGAGAGTATCCTGATGCTACAGGAGGGAGAAGGGGACTACTATATTGAGATCACAGTGCCTGAAGAGGACCTGCTTGTTCCTGTTGAGGAGATATTGCTCAACCTCAATACTGATTCAACTGACGGGATGGAGTATGAACTTGAGGGAGGCGGATGGCTTATAAGGGACAGGGTGAAGGATGCAGAGACTCTGGATGCAATCTATGAAGCGGTTACTGCACTCGACTCTGACATACTCTTTGACTTCTTCGACATAAAGGACACCCCCACATACCCGTCTGCTGATAACATAATCAACCAGATTCTTCTCTCTTCTGACCTCGATTATGATGACCTTCTTGTTGTCTATTACTCAGGGCACGGAGGAAGCGAGAATGCATTCACATCCTCCGATATGTCAAAGCTTCTAATTCCCTTTGTGAAGAAAGGAAAACTCAATAATGACGAGGTGAATGCCGTGCTTGACCTCGACACTATAATCGAAGGTACAGTAATGGACAGGCTTGCCTCCCTCGGTGTTGACGAGGACACCATCCTCGATATCGTGGACGCGATGGAAAAGAGCGAAGACTACTATAAGACAGGGGTCCTTGCCACTGCATACACATACGACAGTTACTATACAGACTCATCAAGCCTCGAGATGTACATGCTTTATACTGCTCTCTCATTTCTCAAGTGTGATTCCGTCCTCATAATGGATGCCTGCTTCTCGGGTTATGCTGCAGACAATCTTTCGGATTATCTTGATGACAGTGATTATGACCATGCGGTAAACATTGAGGTCATGAGTGCGTCATCAATGGATGAGACGAGTGAGGAGTACGCGGTAGATAATGAGGACGGGGACTGGGAGTACCATGGAGCATTCACCCTCGAGGTCCTCTATCATCTGGGTTGGGAACACTCCACGCTGAGGAAAACAGAGATTGAAGTACCATTTTATACAATCGATGAGGACGGTGATGTAGTCGATATTGGAACAGAGAGGAAAGTAGGCGGCTACACATCATTCATCCCCGAACGGCAGACAGCATCAGAATTCTTTGCTTCTGTCATCGAGGACTGGGACTGCTCGTACCAGCATCCACAGGACGGGGAGAGTACATACCTTTTGTACTTCATTCCGTAATAACTGAGATAATGACTAAAAATGTTTGATTTTTTGTTGTTATCTGCATTTTTTACCGAGATAATGACTGAAAATATTTGATTTTCTGCTTTTTTCTCATTATATTGATGGTATGCCAAAAGAGTTGATCATCAGCCGTGAATATGAAATGAAGCAGCTGGAGGAATGCTATAATGCAAAAGAATCCCAGCTTGTCATTGTTTATGGAAGGCGCAGGGTCGGAAAGAGCTTCCTGATAAACCAGTTCTTTGATAACAGATTCGACTTCAAGCTTGTCGGTGACAACCGGCTGAAGAAAAAAGAACAGCTGTACAACTTCTATGATGAACTCAGCCGTCAATGGAAAAAGGATATTGCCGTCCCCAAGACGTGGAGGGAAGCATTCTTTCTCCTTCGTGATTATCTGGATGGATTCACCGATGATAGCAAACATGTGGTTTTCTTTGATGAGATGCCGTGGCTTGATAACCAGAAGTCAGGATTCCTTGATGCTTTCGAGTACTTCTGGAACAGTTATGGTGCTGCTAAGAATAACCTCATGATGATTGTGTGCGGTTCTGCAACCTCGTGGCTCGTTGATAATATTGACCACAATAAGGGGGGACTATTCAACAGACAGAACTGCCGTATATACCTTCAGCCTTTCAACCTCTTTGAGACTGAAAAGTTTCTTGTGGAGAAGAAAGGAATAAACTGGAGTCGTTATGATATAGCAGAGTGTTATATGATTCTTGGTGGAATTCCATATTATCTGGACCTGCTTTCAAAGAATATGTCTCCGGGAGAGAACATTGACAATCTGTTCTTCAGAAAAAGATGTGCCCTGTGGGATGAGTTTGATAATCTTTATAAGACCCTCTTCTCGAATAGCGGTAATTACATAAAAATTGTCGAGGCTCTTTTCAAAAAGAAATCCGGGATGAACATGAAAGAGCTTATTGAAGCGACAAAGCTTCCTTCCAATTCTTCTTTCACCCGGATGCTGCGTAATCTTGCTGATTCCGGATTTATCACTTCATACAAGTATTTCGGAAATAGAAAGAGGGGGACTGTTCACCAGCTTTCCGATTGTTTCACTTTGTTTTACTTTCAATTTGTGAAGGAGAATTACGGTAACGATGAGGCGTTCTGGGTTCACCATCTTGACCAGAGTTCAAGAAGAAGCTGGGCCGGTCTTACATTTGAGGCATTATGCAGAGGACACTTGAGACAAATTAAGGATAAGCTTTCAATTTCCGGTATATCAAGTGAAGTTTCTCTCTGGAGAAGTAATGCAACAGAGGAGCACAGTGGTGCTCAGATAGATATGCTGATTGACCGCAGGGACAGGATAATCGATATCCTTGAAATGAAGTTTTCCCAGGGAGAATTCACCATCAATAAAGAATATGATGAAGAACTCAGAAACAAGATCAATGTTTTCAGGGAGGTGACAGGAACAAGAAAAGCTGTTCAATTGGTGATGGTCACAACTTACGCCCTAGCTCAGAACATGTACTCTTCTCTTGTGCAGTCTGTTGTTACACTCGATGACCTCTTCAAACCTGACAGAAATTGAAGAAAATAAGTATGGAAAGATGACTTTTCCCTTCGCTTTGTATATTATTTCCGTTGATGAAAAAGACACTCCTGATAATTTTCCTTTCCTTTGTACTCTCCCTTTCTCTCTTTGCCTCATCCTCTGAGTGGGCACTCTCGTCCGTGAAACTCGGAATCGGCAATGACAAGTATGCCTACGGCCTGTCGCGTAATGATGACGACCAGCTCTCATATTCCGAGCATATATATCTCTCGGGAGCAAAGTGGTACCTCCAGGCAAATCTCAACGGAATCACAAACCGTGGCTGGAAGGAGAATTGGGATATAAGGAACAGCTGGTCCTGGGATGACGGCAAGCTTTACAGCGGGCGCCTTGATGTGACAGAAATCAAGGGAGGCCTCAACTATACACATGACTTTGGTAAGCTTTTCTCGCTGAGGGTGTCGCCAGAGACGGGATTCTTCCTCTCTGGAAACACCGGTTATGATTTTCTCCAGAATACAGTCCATAAACTCAGCAAAATACACAGGGTGGACCTCACTTACGACTACAGTGATGTGCGTTTCCACTTTTACCTTGGTCTCAATAGCATAATTTATACTAATATTTGTTCACTTGAGAATTCGAAGCTTGCCCTCTCTCTTGGCGCAAACATATACCATGCATTCGCTTTCGAGTCAGGTGAGAAGATTAATGGCTCCCTCACACTTTACAATGACTACAGTGAGATCCTGGGGGTCACGGCAGGGTGGAACTGGATAGAGGAGCATAATTCATCCTCCACAATGGAACTCTACTCCCGTTATATAAACGGGCCTTATGCCGGCTACACAATAAATACGGGCTTCTTTGCTCTCAACTATTTTACCGAGCTCACAAACCATTTCGGCTATGCTGTACTCTCATTTGATGTGATGTCGCTCTTCCGTCCGACCATATGGAAGGAGAACAACATCTTCTTCTCGATGGGATTCAGCAAGATGATGGGCCTCACATATTGCGACCAGAGGCTCAGCTATCCTGTAGCTGACCATTGGTCAGTCATTCTCAGAAACAGATATGTTGCAGGCTATCCGATTAATAAGAAGATTGAACTTGATAGCCTTCCGAGCGATGAGATAAGGTTCAAGCAGGGACACTCTATGAATACAATCGGCATTGAGTATGAGTATCCTGTGGAGGCTCTTGGAAACTGGATTACCCCTTATGCCTCACTGGGGCTGGGATACATGAGATGGGATCTGACATTATTGACAAACATGATTGAGGATCAGCAGTTCTCGTCGATGAATTATGGCTTTTCAGGTTTGGACGGAGGGCCTGATTACTCGTTTGTAGCGGATGCCGAGGCGGGAATTACCTTTATTCCCGAAGGGCTCATATCATTCAACAGCACTTCTCTCTCACTCTCTGTCTTTGCCGGTATGTCATATGTTACGGGAGAACATGTTGATTTCTACCGTGAACTTGCCGAGTCGAAAGGGGAGATCTGGAAGTTTGAGGGCAGTACGGACTGGAAGAGGAACTTCATCTTCCGCTGGGGACTGTTACTTAATTTCGGCTTCGA
>CAVIAZ010000101.1:0-6626 GCA_963640795.1 bacterium
TAATTGAACCTGTAAGCGGGCATGGCAAGGGCAAATACAGGTTTATTGTCTGAGTTTGTTGCTTTAAGGACGAAGATGTCGGACTTATCATCAATATATTTTATAGGATTATATTTTTCAGTAATGTTTGACTTGCAAATCTTGCAGGAAGCTAAAAATAATTGATTTTTATTTTGCAAAAGCGAATTTGGGGTTATACAATAATTACCTATTTCATTGGAGGAAACTAAATGAAGAAGTTTATTGTTATTTTAACAGTTCTATGTCTGACTTTCTCCCTCTTCGCTAACGGCGGAAAGGAAGCAGCAACCACAAAAGAACTTTCAAGAGTCCAGCAGGTCATCAAGGACGCTGAAGCAATGAGCCTTGAGGAACTTGCAAAGAAAGCTATCGAAGAGTCCAATGGCGCTACATTCTATGGTGTCGGTAACTCCTCAAGAGGAAAGACAGCACTTCCTCTCTTCATCGCTTACCTGCAGAGCATTGACTCCAGCTATACTCTCAACTATGAGTGGCAGCAGCCTAAAGAAAACTCAATCTTCGAGATGCTCTCTTCCGACAGCCAGAAGGCTACAGGCACATTCGCTATGACACTTATCCAGGATGGTAACCAGATTGAAAGCAAGATGGTCCAGACAGGCATCCTCGATACCTTCATTCCTCTCGAATGGGCAAAGGCTAACGGAACAACAGCAGATGCATGGACAGGTTATCTTGCTCTCCAGACTCTCAACAAGATCTTTATGTACAACTGCACAGGCAGCAAGACATATGACAATTGCTGGGATTTCGTCATGCCGGGCGAACATGGTCTCTTCATGGATATCGACAGTGAGCCGGTTGGAAGAAACTTCCTCTACACTCTCACAAAAGACGAATATGCAAAGGTCATGAAGGATTCCTTCAATGCACTTTCAGCAAGCGAGAAGGCAACACTCCAGCCGACAGTCGACGCAATGGCAGAGAAAGCATCAGAATTCGGTCTCAGCGCAGATGCTAAGTATTCTCTTGCATGGATCAAACTCTGGATGGAGAGCTACAACAAGCAGACAGACGACGGACCTATCTGTAACACACTCGTAACCAATTCTGCTAAAGACCAGTTCGGACTCCTCGTCTACTCTAAGCTCAGAAGTGTCCAGGAATCTGACTCTGTCTCCAAGAACAACATCAAGGTTGCTGCTTATGAAGACGGCTACAAGGGTATCGGCGGATACGGCTACTGCCACTATCTCTTCGTCACAGAGAACTCGCCACTTCCGTGGACAGCTTGTGCATTCATCGCTTACATGACCTGTACACAGGACGGATTCAGTGCTTGGGGTAAGGATATCGGCGGATATTCAAGCAACCCTGTCGTCGTAGAAGAGAACGAAGCAGTCTACAACCACTCAACAGGTGGAACAGTTGACGGCGTTGTCGTTTATCCTTCAAACAACGACCGTGGCCTCACATGGTGGACAGAAGAAGGACACCTCGTTCTTGAGGATCCTGAGTATTGTGCATCTGTCGCATTCACAGTCGGTTCATGGATCGACAATCTCAAGAGATATAACAACTAGTTATATATTCGGATTAAAGAAACTGCCCTTGGGGATTCCTCCCCTTGGGCATGATATTTAAAATTTAGGAAACTTTTGCATGAGCAATAATGCCGCATTAAAAGAAGTGTCTGGCGCACGGATCAGGTGGAACAGGTTTAAGACATTCCTCTCAAAGCCGGAGAATGTGATTATTCTCCTCATGGGAATTGTTCTGACCATCACAACAGTCTCCCCTATCATCGCAATCATAAAAGACACAGTATCTATCCACGTGGGAACGATTGACCAACACCTTACAGGTAAGGCTTCCGGTTATACATTCGTAAACTATGTGGACCTTTTCACAAGCAGTCTTGCAAAGACTAACCTCTGGACACCACTCTTGAATACATTACTCCTGTCCTTCGGGTCATGTCTCTTTGCTATCATTTACGGAGGACTCTTTGCGTTCCTCGTCACAAGAACGGATCTTGCCTGGCGTAAGTATCTGAGTTCTATATTCATCTTCCCGTACATCATGCCACAGTGGACACTTGCCGTTGTATGGCAGAACCTCTTCAACAGTAATGCAGTGACGGGAACTTCAAACGGACTTCTGGCAACACTTGGTATTATAATGCCGAAGTGGTGGTGCCTCGGGCTCTTTCCGAGTATTGTCGTACTCGGCATGCACTATGCACCTTTTGCTTATATATTGATTGGCGGAATCTTCAAGAACATGGATTCCAACCTTGAGGAAGCGGCAACCATCCTCGATACCCCAAAGTGGAAGACAATGTTCCGTATCACACTCCCGATGATCAAGCCGGCTATCCTCTCAACTATCCTCCTCGTATTCGGAGGAGCTATGGGAAGCTACCCCGTTCCGCACTATCTCAAGCTCTCGACTCTCTCCACAAGGTACATAACACTCCGTGCACGCTACCAGGGAGAAAGCAGTATCCTTGCTATCATCATGATGATTCTCGGCGGTGCCATAATGGTAATAAACCAGGCAAGCCTCAAGAGCCGGAAGAACTATACAACCGTTACAGGAAAGTCGGGTCAGATTTCAAAGATCAAACTCGGCAGAATCGGAAAATATGTGATTGCAATCATTCTGGTGATCACAACGTTCTTCACAAGTATATTCCCGATTATCTCATTTGCATTCGAGACTTTCCTCCCGAACCCGGGAGACTACAGTTTCCTCTACACGGGAGACACGAAGAACCTCACCACCAAGTGGTGGATTACAAGCGAGAACATCACAGAGAACGGAATGTACGGCCAGATGGGTATTCTCTACAACAAGACAATATGGAGTGCATACAAGGGAACCCTCCTTGTCTCCCTCTCCTGCTGTCTCTTTGCAGGAACCATCGGAACCATGCTCGGCTATGCCATTTCCAAGAAGAGAAGAAACAAGTGGGCTAACTATGTGAACAACATAGCATTCCTGCCCTACCTTATGCCTTCCATAGCAGTGGGAGCTGCATTCTTCGTCCTCTTCTCATCAGGAAAGCTCAATCTCTTCAACACATACACGGGACTAATAATAGTAGGTACTGTGAAGTACATCCCGTTTGCATCCCGTAGTGCACTCAACTCGATGCTCCAGCTATCGGGGGAGATTGAAGAGTCTGCAGTAATCCAGGGAGTGCCATGGATAAAGAGAATGACAAGGATAATCATCCCTATCCAGAAGACATCGATTATCAGCGGCTTCCTGCTTCCGTTCATGACATGTCTCAGGGAGCTGAGTCTCTTCATGCTTCTCTGCTCACAGGGCTTCCTGCTCTCAACTACACTCAATTACTTCGACGAGATGGGTCTCTATGCATTCTCGAGCGGTATTAACCTCCTCCTGATTGTAACCCTTCTTGTATTCAACACATTAGTCAATAAGATCACAGGCGCCAGCCTTGACAGCGGCATAGGAGGTTGATGATGCCGGAAATTAAACTAGAACACGTAACTAAGAGATGGGGTAAATTCTATGCAGTGGATGACCTCAACCTCACAATCGAAAACAATGACTTCGTAACCCTCCTCGGGCCCTCTGGATGCGGTAAGACAACAACACTGAGGATGATTGCGGGACTCGAGACTCCGACAAGCGGAAAGATTTCAATCGGTGACAGGGTTGTATTCGACTCTGCTTCCGGAATAAACGTACCGCCTAACAAGAGAAAGGTCGGGTTCCTCTTCCAGAACTATGCCCTCTGGCCGAACATGACTGTCTACCAGAACATCTCATTCGGTCTCCACAACATAAAGGAGGAACTTCCTCAAATCGACTTCGAGGCAAAGGAGGCCTCATCCCTCATCTCCATCCTTTGTGATATCCCAACACTTAAGGGATATATCGAGGAATCGAAGGATAAGACAGGAAAGCTCGATGTGAAGAAGGCGCAGCTGAGACTCATCGACAGCTATATCATTTCAATGATGACAGCAAAGAAGCTCCTTGCCCTGAAAGATGATGAAGCTATGAAGGCACTTCTTGATGCATCTAAAAAGAAGCTTGAGGAGAGAAAGACTGCACTCAAAAGTGAAGGTAAGACCCTCTCTGACGAATTCCACATTATCAAGGATGGAGTTGAGGAGACAAGTGTACGTAAACTCACAGAAGAGGAGATTGACCTCTCTGTTAGAAGAGTCTCAAGGCTGGTCAAGATTGGAATGTTCATGGACAGGTACCCGGCAGAACTCTCCGGCGGGCAGCAGCAGAGAGTCGCAATCGCGCGTACCCTTGCCCCGGAACCTGCCGTTCTCTTCATGGATGAGCCTCTCTCTAACCTTGATGCAAAGCTCAGGCTTGAGATGCGCTACGAGCTCCAGAGACTCCATGTGAACACCGGAAGCACCTTTGTCTACGTCACACATGACCAGATGGAAGCAATGACACTGGCAACAAGAATCTGCCTCATGAACAACGGGGTACTTCAGCAATATGACCCGCCACTTGATGTGTACAACAGGCCGAACAACCTCTTTGTTGCTGACTTTGTCGGAAACCCTTCAATCAACTTCATCGATGCACAGGGAAAGATAAATAATGACGGGACAGTAACCCTCTCAATGCTCGGCGGAAGGAAGTTCACATTCAAACCTTCTGGTAAGTTCGATTTCAATTCATGGTATAAGAACCGTGATGACGAAAGAAACAGGATGGAAGCAGCAGAGAAGGAGAAATCACACTCCAAAGGCTATGTTGAGAAGGCAAACAAGGACGAGTATTTCAACTACCATATTGCCAGGGTCGACGAGAGTGAGATACAGGACGAAGTTCCACGCATTGACGGCGAGAGCTTTGTTGTCGGCGTAAGACCGGAATGTATCGAGATAGCCGATACCGGTTCGATAACCGGAGAAATCTTCGGAGCCATGCCGACAGGTATGGAGTCGACAATCAAGGTCAGGGTTGACGATTTCCTCCTCACCGGCGTTATCTTCGGTAACTCCCGCTTTGAGCTCGGAAGCAGCATTAACTTCAGGATTAACACCGAGAGAATAATGCTCTTCGATGCCATGAGTGGCAGACTGATTACCCTCGGGTCTCTCGAGATATAACATAAGGGCCATGCAAACGCATGGCCTCTTCTCTCAATAAAAGACCAGAGTACATCGAGTCCAAGTTTTCATGTCTGAACCCGCATTCTCCAAAAGAGATTTTCAAGCTGTTTTCTGTCAACGAATATCACTTCAGCGCCCTCTATTAAAGTCATCAAACACGAAAAGTTAAAATAATGGTAGGAATTACCCTTACCTTAAATGGTAAGTTAAATAATGGAGGCTAACTATGATTCTTCATGTACTAGCAGAAGCTAACCGCTGCTTCGAATGCAAAAAACCGATGTGCCAGCTGAACGGCTGCCCTATCCATACACCAATTCCACAGATGATCCATCTCCTGAAGGAAGGAAAACTAAGGGAGGCGGGAAATATGCTCTTCTCAAACAACCCGCTCTCTGTCGTATGTTCACTTGTCTGTAACCACCAGATGCAATGTGAGGGAAACTGTATCCAGGGAAAGAAAGGTCAGCCCATCCATATATCATCAATAGAAAACTACATTTCCGATACCTGTCTCGACCAGATCCATATCGACATACCAGAGTGGAACGGAAAGAGAATGGCCATAATCGGTGCAGGCCCTGCCGGCATAACAGTTGCCATAGAGATGGCAAAGAGAGGCTACAAGGTAACCATCTTTGATGCCAAGGACAAGATCGGGGGCATAATGCAATACGGCATTCCCGACTTCAGACTCCCCAAGTCAATTCTTGCAAGGTATAATACCCTCCTCAGGTCAATCGGAATCAACATAAGGCCGAATACAACCATCGGAGGTGCTCTTGAGATAAAGGACCTCTTCAGGGACGGCTACAGGGCTATCTTCATCGGTACCGGTGTATGGAGACCGAAGAAACTTGCGATTAAGGGAGAGAGCCTTGGTAACGTACACTTTGCCATCGACTTCCTTGCTAACCCAGATGCATACCACCTTGGAGACAATGTCGCAATCATCGGTATGGGGAACACAGCAATGGACGTGGCAAGAACTCTCCTGAGAAAGGGAACCAAGCACGTAACACTCATTGCAAGAAGAAACAGGATAGATGCAAGTGAGGAAGAGGCAGAGTATGCAAGACTAGATGGAGCCGAGTTCCTCTATGGCAGAAGCACACTCGAGATTACAGATGACGGACCAATCATTGATGAGAACATACTCGATGAGGAGGGAAACATTATAGGACAGAAGAATGAACCCCAGCTCTTTGAGGCAGATTCCACAATCATAGCAGTAAGCCAGGGGCCGAAGTCGAAGCTTGTCAACACGACACGTAACCTCCAGGCATCCAAGAACGGACTTCTCCTCACAAATGAGAATGGAGAAACCACCTGTCCAGGTGTATTTGCAGCCGGGGATGTAGTTCTCGGAGCCAAGACAGTTGTCCAGGCAGTTGCGTACTCGAAGAACGTTGCCAAGGCAATTGATGAGTATATCCAGAGCCTCCCGGATGACTACGTTTCCCCTCTCTTGAAAGATGAGGAATAAGAAAGAGGCCGTGGCCGGAAGGTTGCGGCCATTCTTTT
>CAVIAZ010000102.1:0-6611 GCA_963640795.1 bacterium
AAAATCCCCCAGTTTGCTTCCGATATTTTCATTTTCCCTTCCTCTTTCTTTGAGCTATATTATTCTCTATGGATATTCTCTTGATCGCACTTTGTGCTTTGAATCTGGTTTTGCTTATTGTTGTTCTCTTTAAAATCTCCTCCAGAAAGGAGGAAAGCTTTAATGAAGCCTCTCTCCTCCGTGTGAAGGAAGAGCTTAGAAAGGGGAGCGAGGAGGACTTCCTCTCCTTCCAGTCATCCTTTGATCGTGATATGGCCAAACTCTACATGGAGAGCAGAAACCTCAGCCACAGTACCGAGGAGTCTCTAAAGGGCATGAACAATACCCTCAACAGTCTTTCCAATTCCCTCCTGTCCCTTTTGAAACAGGAAAGTGAGAACCAGAACAGGAGAAATACAGATGTCCAGAATACTCTCAATCAGAACTTTGACAGGATAAGGGGAGCGTTCAGGGAAATCAGCGAGAAGAATGACAGGCTTACCGGGGAAGTCAAACTTGGTATGGACAGGATAAGAGAAGGAAACGAAGCCAAGCTTAAGGAAATACAGAATGTTGTCGACATAAAGCTCCAGGAGACACTCGACAAGAGACTTGCAGCCTCATTCGAAGCAGTGACGGAGAACCTTAATAAGCTCTACAAGGCAATGTCCACCCTCGATATCCTCTCGGGGGACGTGAAGAAGATGAATGCACTCTTCTCCAACGTCAAGAGCAGGGGAGTATGGGGTGAAATGCAGGCAGAGACAATCCTTTCCGATATCCTCACTCCCGAACAATGGGTGAAGAATTACTCCCCACGGCAGAACAGGGAGAATGTTGAATTCGCCATCCGTCTTCCGGGTAAGGGCGAGGGTGTCTATCTTCCTGTAGACTCAAAGTTCCCGACAAGTGACCTTGAACGTTATAAAGAGGCTATTGAGAGGGGAAATGAGGAAGAAATAAAGGAAGAGGCTAAGAAGATAAGACAGCGTATCACCGATGAGGCGAAAGACATAAACAAGAAGTACATAGTCCCGCCGTTCACTACGGACTTCGCCATTCTCTTCATCCCGAGCGAGACTCTCTATCTTGAGGTGTTGAAAATGGATGGAATGTGCGAGAAACTCCAGAATGAGTGCAGGGTGATCCTTACCGGGCCTAACAACTTTGCAGCCCTCCTGAACTCTCTCTCCCTTGGCTTCAGGACAATGCAGATAGAGCAATATACATCCACCATCTGGCATCTTTTCGAAGATTTGAAGAAGCTCTTCATGGACCTTTCAAAGAGTGTTGACGAATCGAAGAAGCATGTGGATAAAGCCGCAGAAAGCCTTGACAGTGTGAAGAGACGGAAGGAGAAAATCGGCTCTGTACTTTCAAAGATTGAGACAAATGCTGAGAAGGCTGCAATCAGTGAAATCAACGAGTATTATCTTGAGGAAAAGAGTGAGTCATAACCTAAAAACTACACTTTCGGGACTTTTGTAATAAAAGAAATAATCATAGAATTGAAGCATGCCAAAGATAGTCGACAGAGAAGAAAGGATGAATACAATACTCCAGAAGGCCATGGAGGTCTTCAGTGAGGTAGGTTACAAGGAGAGCAATCTCACGCTCATTGCTGAGAAGTGTGGACTCTCGAGGCCGACTGTATACCAATACTTCAAAGACAAGAAAGATATCTACTACTATGCCGTGAAGAAGGTCACTTCTGATATGTTCACTCTCTATTCCCACTATGCATTTGACGAGGGGGATAAGGATGAGATTGAGCGCCTCGATATGATTATCTCGGATCTCTTTGCAAAGGCGAAAAGCAATGAGACATCTCTGGCAAACCTTGTCGAGTTCATCCTGGCAGAGAAGAGAAGCGGGGTTGATGTCTACTCGACGATAAAGGCACGTACGGCCAAGCTGAGAATCCTCATAAAGAGACTTGTTCTCCAGGGAGTTCACCGGGGAACAATCAAAGACTGTGATGTCGAGAAGGTAGGTGATGAGATATATAACCTCATCCAGGCGGAATGCTTCCAGGTTGGCTTCTTCAGTAACTATTCACCCGTCCGGGCACGTGAGACGCTTCTTGACTTCCTTTCATGCTTTAAGGCATGAGATATCAAGGCCCACAATAGACAGGATTCGGATTTATATTAGGCTTGAAGAGTTCTATTTCCTGTAGGAGTCCATCCTAAAGGCGCTGTCTCCTTTTCAAATAAACTGTCCAAGAGTGTGTTCTTCTTAATTTTTAGACTGAAATCTGCTATCTGTTTGAGTTCGTTTGAGAAACGTCCTAACGGGAATAACACGCCGATGCGTTTATCAAGAGATAGGGACCTTACTGTCTCAATGGCGGGAATCATGTCAGTATCACCGGAGACTAATATGCCAGTATCGTAATTATTCAGTACGGCTTCAGACACAATCTTCAATGCGACATTTACATCCGTGCGCTTTTCTTCGTGAGATTTAAACGAGCTATCGCATATTTTACAGTGAATATCTTTCTCTTTGAACTTACCAAGGACAGGAATAACGTTTTCTTTTCTGAGACGCTCAATGTATTTCGTATGTTTTTGAGCTTTTGTTTGCTCTGGATGCCAGTTGGCAATAGCTGAGAAATAGTAGACTGCAACAATACTCTCCTTTTCTGGGTTAATATAGTGCTCGCATAACTTCCTTAAATTTAGCCATCTGCAGTCGGGTGCATTGTCTTTAAGACTGTGGTACAAATTGAAACCGTCAATAAAAAAAGCAACTCTATTCATAAAAAAACCTCACTCAGCAGTGAGGGGCCGACAGAGCAACCCCTGCCGGGATGATAATTAATTATTAACAACTTTGTGCCTTGGCGTCAATAAAAATCATCACAAAGTCACAAAGTTTTCCATATTTTAATATACAGGAGCAGGATTGAGACATTCATAGGTGTAATTACCACCTTTCGGGTATGGTTTTGAATAAGAACAAGTCCCACACCCGATATCTCTCTTGCATCCATGGCATTCCGAGGCGTTCTTTGCATCAAATGGAATTGAGCAATATCTGCATACTCCGCTGTAGCAGAAACATGGCCAGGAGACTATAAGGTGACCGCTTTCTGAATATTTTATCGGTCTGACGTGTCCGGGAAGGTAGATAGGATCCATCGGTGTTGTGGCACGGGCACCGGAACAGGCACCTCCTGAAATTACACTGAGTTCATCGTCTGAGAGTCTGGTATTCTTATCATTGATTTTTCTGTAGATACCCGCTGCTTCCTCGAGTGTGACGGGAATGCCGTTTTCCTTGAGTATTGAATACAGTTCTTCTGCGTTTAATGCTTTCTCTACCTTCTTAAGTAATTCCCTGTTGTATGACATATAAGGCTCCTTTTATCAGTATATATGGAGAAAGAGGGAGATTGTTATTTATTTTCCTCTTTACGATTTTCATTTTCGTTACTACTTTAATTATCAGGTGTTATGATTTCGATTCTTCATATTAAATTGGAGGAAAGAGATGAATTTTGATAAGTTTACAGTAAAGATGCAGAACGCTTTGGAGGATGCTGTCCAGAGAGCAGAGAGTGCCGGACACAGCGAAGTCGTTCCTGCTCATATGATGCTTGCCCTCCTTGAACAGAAAGATGGTGTTATAAGGCCACTCCTGGAGAAACTCGGCGTATCGAGTGACAGTGTCAGAGAGGCTATGGAGGCTATTACAAACAAGCTTCCCAAGGCATTTGGTAGTACCCAGAAGACATTCTCAAGGGCAATGGCAAGAATCCTCGGTGCATGTGAGAAGACCGCCGGTGATTTTAAGGATGAATATGTATCTGCAGAGCATTTCCTTATAACTCTTCTTACAGATGAGTGTGAGGAGAAGGATGCCCTAGAGAAGCTTGGAGTGAACAGGGACGATGTCCTTGAGGCACTCAAGACAATCAGAGGTAACCAGAGGATTACAAGCCAGGACCCCGAAGCACAGTATGCTGCGCTTGATAAGTATTGTAAGGATTTGACAAGACTTGCCAAGGAAGACAAGCTTGACCCCGTCATCGGAAGGGATGAGGAGATCAGGAGGGTCATGCAGGTTCTTTCGAGAAGGACGAAGAATAACCCTGTCCTCATCGGGGAACCGGGTGTCGGTAAGACAGCCATCGTCGAAGGGCTTGCAGAGAGAATCGCCAAGGGCGATGTCCCTGAGTCCCTCAAGGACAAGAGACTTCTCTCTCTCGATATAGGATCCCTTATTGCGGGAGCAAAGTTCCGTGGTGAATTTGAGGAAAGACTCAAGGGTGTCATCAATGAGGTGACAAAGAGTGAAGGCAGGATAATTCTCTTCATAGATGAGCTCCATACAATAGTCGGAGCTGGTGCAGCTGAAGGCTCTACAGATGCCTCCAACCTCATCAAGCCGGCTCTTGCAAGGGGGGAACTCCATGCCATCGGGGCAACTACCCTCGATGAGTATCGTAAGTACATTGAGGCAGACAAGGCTCTCGAGAGAAGGTTCCAGCCTGTATATGCAAAGGAGCCGAGTGTTGCAGACACAATTTCCATCCTCAGAGGACTCCAGCCCAAGTATGAGGTCCACCATGGTGTAAGAATCAAGGATGAGGCTCTTGTTGCAGCTGCTACGCTCTCCGACAGGTACCTTACCAACAGGTTCCTACCCGATAAGGCCATCGACCTTGTCGATGAGGCAGCCTCCCAGATTAAGATGGAGATAGAATCCCAGCCTGAAGCTCTCGATAAGCTCCAGCGTAAGATTCTCCAGCTCCAGATTGAGAAACAGGCTCTCTCACGGGAAAACGATGATGCAAGTAAGGACAGACTCGATAAGCTCAATGCAGAGCTATCAGAAGACCAGAGCAGGTATGACGCCCTCCACCTAGAGTGGCAGAACGAGAAGGATGCAATCCTTGCACTCAGGGAGAAGAAGGCCGAGATGGAGAAACTTGTCCAGCGTAAGGACAATGCCGAGAGAAGTGGTAACCTCAATGAGGCAGCCCAGATAAAGTATGGTGAAATGCCGGCTCTCGAGAAGGCAATAAAGGACGCTGAGGACAAGGTCAACTCCTTCAAGGGCGATGAGGGAAGACTTCTCAGGGAAGAGGTGACCGAGGATGATATAGCAAAGGTCGTCTCTCTCTGGACAGGTATACCGGTAAGCAAGATGATGAGCTCGGAGATGGAGAAGTACAGGGACCTCGAGAAGATTCTCTCTGCTTCCGTTGTGGGACAGAGTGAGGCTATCGAGGCAGTGAGCAACGCCATCAGACGTAACAAGGCGGGGCTCAGCGATGAGCACAGGCCACTTGGCTCATTCCTCTTTGCAGGACCTACCGGAGTCGGTAAGACACTCCTTGCAAAGGTGCTTGCCTCCTTCCTCTTTGATGATGAGAAGGCTCTGACCCGTATCGACATGTCGGAGTACATGGAAAAGTACTCGGTATCTCGTCTGATTGGAGCGCCTCCAGGATATGTCGGTTACGACCAGGGCGGACAGCTTACAGAGGTTGTTAGAAGACGTCCGTACTCAGTCATTCTTTTTGATGAGATAGAGAAGGCCCATCCTGATGTCTTCAACATCCTTCTCCAGGTGTTGGATGACGGAAGGCTGACAGATGGTCAGGGCAGGGTGGTTGACTTCACAAATACCATCATCATCATGACGAGTAACCTTGGAAGTGAATATATCCTCAAGGATCCTCAGAATGCAAAGAGTGAGGTAATGGATGCAATACACCATGCCTTCAAGCCTGAGTTCATCAACAGGATAGATGAGATAATAGTCTTTAATCCTCTTGGAAAGGAACAGGTGAAGAGTATTGTCCATCTGCAGCTTGAAACATTGAGGACAAGACTTGAGAAGAAAGGCATCACACTCAGCTGGACAGGCGAAGTGGAGGACTACATAGCAGAGGTAGGATTCGATCCTGACTTTGGAGCTAGACCTATCAGGAGAGCCATCCAGAATGAGATTGAGAATGAGCTCTCACGTGCAATTCTCAGTGGTACGGTGAAGAAGAACGGACTCGTCAATGTTACTCTCAAGGACGGAAAGATCTCCGTTGAAGGATAACAGCGCTGAATAGCGAGAAGGTGTATCTGTATCATAGACAGTACCTATTGAGGAGGGGATTAACTTAACCCCCTCCTTTTTTACGTACTCCTTCATTGTCCCGGAGAAGGAGATCAGTTTCTCCAGATTCTCCCTCCTGTAGCATACGGGGTGCCCGGGGATTGAGTTATATACAGGTCTCACTATTGAGAAGATCTCAAGTGCATCAAATAAGGAAGAAACATCTTTCTCCTCCAGTAGTGGAAGATCTGACGGGAGAATGGCAAAGTCATCGTCTTTAACAGCTCTCAGTCCTTTGATTGTACTTCCCCTCTGCCCCTTCTCATATTCTTCGTTAAAGACAAATTCCACCCCGTAAGGCATAAGAAGCTTTTCTACATACTCCCTTTCATTTCCAGTGACAACAATAACCCTCTTTGAGAGAGGAAGCACAGCGAGAAGAGTATTCTCAATAATTGTCCTGCCGTTATATGGAAGTAGGAGTTTGTTTCTCCCCATCCTTGAAGACAGTCCGGCTGCAAGAAGAACAGTTGTCATAGCCAAATAGTAACCGAGAAGCATTCTTT
>CAVIAZ010000103.1:0-6519 GCA_963640795.1 bacterium
TGGAGGGCTGTTATGCTCATGATAAGAGAAAGGATTATGAGGAGAATAATGGTGCCTGTCCAGGAGAGTGTCCTGTCGTAGAGGTAGCCGAAGCCTGTTGGGCCGAAGGAGGCCAGGATATAACCAATACATTGGCCGAAGCTCATCATCCGGGCAGTGTCATGGCCGTTCCTGCCGTAGACGGAGCAAAGTGTAATCCCCATGCTGAAGGTTCCTCCGACGGAAAGGCCGAAGATGAAGGTTCCGGCTATTACTGCTATCATGTTTCCGCTCAGGTAGGAGAGGAGCATTCCGGGTATGAAGACAAGAGGAATGATTGCTGACAGCTTTATGATGTTCTTCCTGTTTGACACTACCGGGATAAGGTAGGCTGGGAAGAAAGAGGCTATTTGCATAATGGTAATCAGGAGTCCGGAGTTGTTCTCCATAATCCCCTTACTTCTGATGATTGTCGGGTACCATGTGAGGATTGTATAGAAGATCAGTGACTGCACTCCGGAGTAGAGTGCAATCATTATGTTGCGCCCTGTCCATATGCTCCCAAGTGCGATATTTTCATCTTTCTCTTCAATTCCGCTCTTTTTCTCATTAAGCGTAAAGGAGAAGAGAAGAGCACCGAGAGGGAAGACAAAGACAGCAAGGAAGGCTGCACTCCAGCTCCCGAGAAGTCTTGATAGTGGCTCTATGAATGCTGCTGTGGTAGCTGATGCGAACGTGAGGGAGGAGGAGTACATTCCCATGAGTTTTCCGCTCTTTAGAGGATAGTACTCCTTGAAGAATGCGGGAATCACAACATTCAGGAATCCCGTTCCGAGTCCGATTAGAACTGTTCCCATGAAAAGGGGAAAGACACTTCCGAGAGCTCTTGTCACAGTACCGAGAAGGATAAGAAGAAAAGAGATGGAAATAAGCCTCTTCATCCCGATTCTTCCGCTTATTGCTACTGAGAATGGTGCACTGAAGGCAAAGAGCATCAGAGGAAGGGTTGTTAGCATCCCCCCTTCTGTTGCGGTGAGAAAGAGAGCGGAGCGGAGTTCACTCATAAGAGGTCCCACACATCCTATCGGGCAACGCATTGAAAATGCGGTGAGAACGATAAGTATAATCATGGTAACTCCAATCTCTCTCCTCTTCATTCTTCTTTACATTGCCTCCAAGAATGGTACTCCTATTACCTTGAAGCCGTTCTTCATAACCTGTAAGAGAAGCGAGCACAGTGTTACACGAGCAACTATGAGTTCGTCACTCTCTGCATTGAGGATACGGTTATCGTGATAGTAGTGGCTGAAGGTCTTTGCCACATCATAGAGGAATGCTGCGACAATTGACGGGTCAAAGCCCTCGGCAGCACGCTTCAGATACTCCGGGAAAGACGCAATCATCAATAAAAGGGTCTTCTCGTCTTCATTTGTAAGAAGAGAGCCGTCAAACGGGACATCCTTTTTCTCTTCATTGTATTTACGGAGTATTGACGATATCCTCGCCCCGGTATATTGGAGATACGGTCCCGTATTTCCGTTGAATGATATCGACTCCTTGGGGTTGAAGACCATGTCTTTTGTAGGGGAGACCTGTAAGAGGTAATAGTTGAGGGCACCAAGTGCTATCTTACGGCTTGTTTCATCAACATCATCAACCTTATCCTCCCTCTCCTTTGCAATAATCTCTTCCTTAGCCAATTTGGTCAGTTCAGAGAGAAGATCGTCAGCATCAACAACAGTCCCTTCCCTGCTCTTCATCTTACCTTCAGGAAGGTTCACCATACCGTATGAGAGGTGGTGGAGTTCCTTCGCCCAGTCATACCCAAGGAGGGAAAGACAGTAGAAAAGAACCTTGAAGTGGTATTGCTGCTCGGATGCTACAACGTAAGTGAGGGAGTCAAACGGCCAGTCCTCATGGCGCTTTATGGCTGTTCCTATATCCTGTGTCATATAAAGAGTGGTCCCGTCTTTTCTAAGAAGAACCTTAGTGTCGAGTCCGATTGGGGCAAGGTTTACCTGGACGCTTCCGTCCTCCTCACGGTAGAAGACTCCGCTCTCAACTCCCTTCAGCACCTCATCCTTACCATATTTATATGTCTCTGACTCATAGTAATACTTGTCAAAGCTGATTCCCATGTTCCTGTAGCTTTCCTCAAGGCCGTCAAGAGTCCAGGAGTTCATCTTCTCCCAGAGGGCACGGACGTCTCTGTCACCATCCTCCCACTTTTTGAGCATGGCCTGGGCTTCTGCTGCCGGGTCGACAAAGCCGGGCTCATTTACGATATCGGGATTGGCAGCCTTCTTCTCCTCAACTTCCTTCTCCCACTGTGCAAAACGCACATAGTAGCGGCCTACAAAGTGGTCACCCTTCTCTCCTGTGCTCTGGGGTGTCTCACCATTACCGAAGACAGAGTATGCAAGCATGCTCTTACAGATGTGGACACCACGGTTGTTGATGAGGTTCACCTTCTTCACCTCTGCGCCCTGTGTCTTCAAGAGTTCTGAAACACTTTCTCCGAGAGAGTCATTACGCATATGACCGAGGTGAAGCGGCTTATTGGTATTGGGACAAGAAAACTCAACCATCATTCTCTTACCAGAGAGTGAGTCTCCCCAGCCGTACCTATCACCCTTTTCTTCCACTTCCCTGAGAATAGAGGATGAGAGGGACGGGATATCGAGTGCAACATTGAGGTAAGGACCGGCAAGAATTATTCTCCCCTGAGGGTGGTCCTCCCCGATTAAAGAAGCTATTTCCTTTGCAATAAGAACGGGTGGCTTTCCCGCCGCCTTCGAGTAGGCAAACATCGGGAAGGCAAGATCTCCCATCTCCTTCTTAGGAGGAACGCCCATTGTAAGGGAGGCTATATCATCTGAGCCAAGATATTTTCTGAGCTCACTTTCAATTCTGTTTTTCCATTCTTCTTTTAATTGTGTCAGCATTTTGTCCTCAACTGAATGATTCTACTATTTTCCTCTTCCTCAAGTGAAGGGGTGCTACAGCCTTATGCTTATCTCTCCCGAGGAGAGAGATTCGCGCCTTTTGTCATCATACTCCACAACAAGGTGTCCCATGTCGTCAATACCGAGTGCAGTAGCTGGAGTACGCACATCACCCTTCACTACATAGATTCTCCTTCCAAGAACAAAGCATTTCTCTCTGTAGAGTGGAAGAAAATCCTCATCCATTATCTCATATATCCTCTTCGAGCACTCTGCTATGACAAGAGCACGTGACACGCTGCTCTTCCCGTCAGGGTAGAAAGAGGTGGCAACAGCCTTCACTTCATCCGAGAGGTCACTCTCCCTGGTCTTGAGATTGATCCCGCACCCGATTACCACCTTGTCGAGTCTGTTCTCCTCCATGTTTATTATGCCTTCAGTGAGGATTCCGACAGCCTTTTTTCCTCTTATGTAAATGTCATTCACCCACTTGATTGATGTCTTCTCGCCCGTAAGACGCTCCATAACTTCACTCACAGCAACTGCAGAGGCTACCGTTACAAGGTCAGGGGTCTTTATTCTCCTCCCATCCATCACAAGGGAGAAGTAGACGCCTCCCGACGGAGACTCGAATGTGCGCCCGAGCCTTCCCCGTCCTCCCGTCTGCATTGAGCAAGTCACAACATACGGGAGTTTAGCACCTTCCGAGGCAATGGTCTTGGCGTCCCTGTTGGTAGAGCCGGTAGTATCGAGATAGTAGATGCCGATACCACTACCGGCAAAGGCCCTCTCAAGCGTCTCCTTGTTAAGGACATCACTATCTGAAGAGAGGAGTCTGTAGCCGTAATGCTTACGGCCCTCTATCTCGTAACCTTCACTTACAAGACTCTTCACGGCCTTGTTCACAGCTGTCCTGGTAATCTTCAATTTCTCACTTATCTCACCCCCGCTTACATAAGACGGGAAGCGGTCCTCAAGAATGGAAAGCACAACATACTTTGTAGTCATTATCAAATCGTAGTTAGTAAACCCGGGAAAGTAAAGTAGTTGACTATATCATGAGGGTTTCCTATCCTCGCCGTATGGTTTTACTTACTTCCCTCTTTACGGCACTTGTTGCTGCAGGTGCATTCATCAGGATTCCAATGGTTCCTGTTTCCATGACTCTCCAGACGTTATTTGTCTTCCTCACGGGGCTTCTGCTTCCACCTTCCAATGCTGCAGTTGCAATTGTCCTCTATATAATATTGGGACTTATCGGACTTCCCGTCTTCACTTCCGGTGGCGGCATCGGTGCCCTAATATCACCAACAGGAGGATTCATCTTCGGCTTCCTTCTCTCTGCATTCATCGGCTCCCTCCTCGCTAAGAGGAAACACGACTCCATTCTCTACAATATATTTGTCGTTGTGGTCATGGAAGTTGTAACATACCTGGTCGGTATTCCATGGCTTAAGATAAACCTCTCCACCACCTGGGGGAAGGCATTTACAGTTGGACTTGCTCCTTTCATTATCGGGGACAGCGTGAAGATGGCTGTTGCGGCCATAGCTGGGAAGGTTCTGTATCCTGAAGTCGAGAAACTCTCACTCAAGCTGAGTGCGAGAGAGAAAGAGGAGTAAGAGGAAGACTCTTTATCTCAATCTTTCCTTTGATTATAATCCGGGTATGAAATTTGACTCATCTCCTTTTATTAAACCATATATATCGTCCTTCTCCCGTGTAAGGGAGGAGAGGGAGGACTTCTCGAATGCCCAGCTTCCAGATATTCAGGAAGTAAGACATATGATAGAGGAGTTCAGATCCCTCCTCTTTCCTGACTACGAGGAGATCAACTCCCTCGGAATGCTTGAGACAGTGGTGTCGCGGCACATGGAAACGGCATCCGACATTCTCTATAAGGAAGCCACCCTGGCCTGGCGGGCAGCCGGAACGGAGAGGGAGGAAGCCGAGAGAAAGGCCGGGGAGATCACTTCCGCACTCCTTGGGGAACTGGGTCACATAAGGGAGATTCTCAAAAAAGACAGCGAAGCGGGATTCAACGGTGACCCGGCAGCCAAGAGCGTGAGCGAGATTATCCTCACTTACCCGGGCTTCAAGGCAATAACTGTCCACCGCATAGGTCATTTCCTCTACAAGCACGGTCTTCCCCTCATCCCGAGGATGCTCAATGAAATCATTCATTCCGACACGGGAATCGACATCCATCCGGGAGCAACAATCGGAGAGTATTTCTTCATCGACCATGGAACGGGTGTAGTCATCGGTGAGACAACTGTTATCGGGGACAATGTCAAGATTTACCAGGGTGTGACACTTGGTGCCCTCTCCTTCCCGAAGGACGGCTGCGGAGCACTTCTGAGGGACCAGAAGCGTCACCCGACAATCGGCGACAGGGTGACAATCTATGCAAACGCCACAGTATTGGGAAATATTACAGTAGCACACGACTCGACAATAGGCTCCAATGCCTGGGTCAAGGATGATATACCACCGTTTTCGAGGGTAATTCCCGAGGAGACTACATACAGTATAAGGACTAGGAAACAGTGACAGTCACGGGGAATACTGATGTGACCGTCCCCGTGTAGAGTTCACCTTCCCTGATAGGCTTATCGGATGCGCTCACTATCTTTGCCTTGAGATAGTTTCCAGTTGTCCCAGAAGAGTCTTTCTCTGCAACTATCTCGCACATCTTCCCCTTCTGCCGATCTATGTAGAACCTCTCCTGGCGTGAAGCGAGAGTACGCAGTCTCTCTGCCCTCTCATCCCTTATTCTCTCCTCAACAAAGAGCTTGGAGTTATAGAGAGGAGTACCCTCTCTCGGAGAATACGGGAAGACGTGCATTGACGAAAAATCATTCTCGGAGAGGAAACGGTATGTGATTTCAGCATCCTCATCCGTCTCTCCCGGAAGTCCCGCTATGACATCACATGCGATGAACGGGTCATCCTTTATTCTTCTCAGTGTCTTTATTATGTACTCAACGTGTTCAATTGAATACTTTCTCCCGACTATTTCCAGAAGTCTCGGCGATGCTGTCTGGATTGGGATATGGAAATGGGGAAAGACACGCTTATCGCCTATAGCCTCAAGGAGGGTGTCATCAACACCGTCAGGCTCCATCGAGGAGAGACGGAATCTGATACCGTCCCCGCAGGACGAGAGAATCTTCTTCATGAGTCCTCCCAGGCCCTCCCCGCTGTGGTCATAGTTCGTAAGGTTCACTCCTGTCAGCATCACTTCCCTTATGCCCTCATCCTCAAGGCGGAGGATTCTCGAGACAACTTCAGAGGAAGGAAGGAACCTGCTTGGCCCCCTGACGACAGTAGTCTTACAATAACCGCATGAATTGTCACATCCGTCCTGCACCTTTATGTATGCCCTGGAGTGATAGGCAAATGACGTCGGATTGTATTCAAATGCATTGTTGTCACGGAAGGTGAATGATTTCACTTTATCAAGAAGAGTACCTTCCGTCCTTCCATTAAGGTATCCTGCCAGTTTTAGTAAGGACGGCTTATCATCAAGGGAGAAGACAACAACATTCCCCCCTATGGCCTCAAGTGCGGTTCTTCCCGATTCTGCATAGCA
>CAVIAZ010000104.1:0-6364 GCA_963640795.1 bacterium
GAGGAAAGGATGCTTGTCAGCAATTATTTCTGCTCGTCTTCAAACAAGAATCACTGCCGACTACCTATGTTGATGATGTTTGTTAATCTGAAATGACACTTATGAACGCTCAGACAGCAATCTTGTATGATGAGTCTTAAAGACTCTTCTACAGAATCAATGTAAAGAAATTGACGCAGGTACAAGGCTTTAATAATATACAGCTGACAGGACTCCCCGCACCTCTCATGGACGTGTCCCAGGGGAGACGTTTTTCCTTTACCCGCCGATGAGAGAAGTTAAGAAATACACTACCTGCAAGAACAGATTGATAAGCTGAAAAAATAAAGCATAAGATAACTCCCGGCCACTTTTACACATCACCACATATAAAGTAAAATTATCGCCGTTATTAGGAGAAATATGATGAAGAAAATATCTTTGATTTTACTTTTACTTGTCCTTACAGCTACAACAGTATTCGCTGCTTCCCTCCCCAGTGATGTGCTCTCCGTCAAGGTTGTCGGAGATTACAGGAAGATGACAACAGAATACAACAGCACGGAATATATTGATGATGTAAACACGTTGCTGGGTGTCGGATTCGGCTTTGAATATGATACATATTTCAATAGTTTTGTCGGTGTATTCACAACAGTCAATGTAGTTATACCAGTAAAGAGCGATATAAACGGAACATCACAGGAATTTGATGACCGTGACTTCCCCGTTTCGGCAGAGATTGGATTCGCAGGAAGAGTTCCTTTTACTTCAATGGCCGGCCTTGACCTCCGTCTTGGCTTCGGTGTTGTTTATGACAAGTCAACCCCTTACGGATACACAATAGTGAAAGATGGCAAATCTACCTACATCGTTACACCGGTTTCCCTTTCAAAGGTTGAAACACAGTTTCTCGGAGGACTCGGAGTTTATGGTTACTTTGATCCGTACGGCAACTTTGGTCTCAAAGCAGGAGTTGATTTTGCATATACATTCTACACTGGACTGTATTTAGACAGCACACGTTCAGGAAGTTCATACAATGTTGATAACTTGAAGAGATCAGGCTACGAAGTGATGCCTTATGTTGCTTTCGCATTCGGTTTCTAATCTGAAGAAATAAGAAAAATACGGCCGGTGACAGAAAAGTTGCCGGCTTTTTATTAGCTGTTTTGTAAACCAAGAATAGTCAGATCTCATGCACAAGAGAGATATCCAGGCAAAACAAAAACCATCCTCCCCGAAAGAAGAATGGCCCATAAGAGATATATTTTCCCTACTCTATATCCTGGCTGTTACCTTCATAGAATACGGTAAGAGGCACAAGTCCGTGGTCCTCAAGATAGAAATCAAGTGCAACTGTTCCCCTCTTTGTGTCATAGTCCTCAATCTTCGGAGCCTTCGGGGAACTCTTCACCCACTCACTGAAATCCTGGCTGACAGCATCTTCAAGACCTTTCTTGTATTTGGCTGCAATTTCCTCTGCCTTGATGAAGTGGTTCGGGCCGATTTCAGAGAAAACTGTATTGGAATTCTCTGCCTTGAACTTTATGTTGTACTTATAGTTGAGTGCAAGTTTCTTCTTTCCGTCTGCGCTTGTCCACACAGCACTTCCGGCAAGCTCGGTATCCCAGAGCCTGAAGCAGAATTCCTCATACCCGCCGTATTCACGTCCCTGGGCATCCTTGAGGTAGTTCTCTTCCCAGACAGTTGAGAATACTCTGTCAAGGAGTCTTGTCAGATCCTTTTCAAGGGAGAGGTTCTCAATCTCGGAGCGGATGACACTGAGCTTATTTCTGTTTTTGTTTGCGACATTTGAAAGGAGGGCATACATGACAGCATTGGAGAGTTTGGCACTTATACCCCTCTTCTTGGGGAGCTCTGCATAGACTTCCATGGGATTCTTGTACATGTAGTCATAGCCTTTCTCCTGGATTATGGAATTCAGGACGGCACTTGTTTTGTCACATGCTTCAATAATCTGGGAACTCTTCTTCGAGACATTGCTTTTCTTGACTGTCTTCTGGCTCTTTGTTAAATCGTTTTCCATTCTTCCTCCATCCCTAACTTTATATAGGGAAAATCAATATATTAATCTTCAATCCTATATAAATGTTTTACAAAAAAAGAAACTTCACAATAGAAAGTAGTAATAAAACAATTTGTGTTCTGTAATTACCAATAAAGATGTGATGCACCCCGAATTACTCAGGGTGCAGGAAAGAAAGAATCAGACATAACCCTCTGCGAGCATTGCCCTCGAAACCTTCATGAATGATGCTATATTAGCGCCGTCGATGAGATTGTCACGGTCGGAATAGAGGGATGCGGCTTCCGAGATACTCCTGTAGATATTCTTCATGATATCTCTCAGCTTCATGTCAACTTCCTCACGAGACCAGCTCATCCTCGAGCTGTTCTGGCTCATCTCCAGACCGGAGACTGCAACACCGCCGGCATTGGCAGCCTTACTCGGGGCAATGACGACGCCCTCACCCACAAGGAGCTTCTCAGCCTCCGGGGAGAGAGGCATGTTGGCGCCCTCTCCGATATATTTTATGCCGTTGGAGAGGAGGTTTTCCGCATCCTTTTCGAGAATCTCAAGCTGTGTTGCACACGGGAAGGCATAGTCCGCCCTAATATCCCAGATGGGATTCGGCTTACCGCCCTCCCTTGGGATATATACAACACCGGGGTACTTTGAGGCATACTCCTCAATCCTTCCCCTCTCGATGTTCTTGAGATACTTCACGTACTCAAGCTTCTCTTTCGATATCCCCTCCTCGTCATATATCATTCCACTGGAGTCGGAGAGGGTGACAACCTTACCGCCGAGTTCATTTATCTTCTCAACAGTATACTGGGCAACGTTACCGGATCCAGAAACAAGCGAGACAGAACCTTCAATTCCCATTCCCCTGTCCTTCAGAATTGCCTCTGTAAGGTACACAAGGCCGTAGCCGGTAGCCTCCGGTCTGATCAAAGATCCGCCCCATTCAAGGCCCTTTCCCGTCAGGACACCCGTAAACTCGTTTCTTATTCTCTTGTACTGGCCGAAGAGGTATCCTATCTCACGTCCGCCGACTCCTATGTCCCCGGCAGGAACATCCGTGTCAGGACCGATGTGACGCCAGAGTTCAGTCATGAACGACTGGCAGAAACGCATAACTTCCCCGTCACTCTTTCCTTTGGGATTGAAGTCGCTTCCGCCCTTTCCACCGCCCATAGGGAGGGATGTGAGAGAATTCTTGAATACCTGCTCAAAGGCAAGGAACTTCATGATTGAAAGGTTTACGGAAGGATGCAGTCTCAATCCTCCCTTGTACGGTCCGAGAGCCGATGACATCTGAACCCTGTAGCCACGGTTAATCTCAAGCCTGCCGCTGTCGTCTGTCCATGGGACACGGAACATTACAGCCCTCTCCGGCTCCACCATCCTCTCCAGCACCCGGTGATATACCACATCGGGGAATCTCCCGATTACCTTGTCAATTGATGAGAGAAAGTTTTTCACTGCATGATGGAACTCAATTTCAGTCGGATCCTTCAATACTACAGACTCGTATACTTTTTCTGTCACCCCGTTCATAATCCACTCCTCCGTAAAATATACGTTTTTAGGTTTTTCAAAAAAAGTAACCCTTATTTTGAGGTTTAGTCAAGCCATGCTTGAGAATCAGGCTTATTTTTCTGTCTCATGGAGAAAATCAAGCATACGCTTCCTGTAGTCCGGAGCCTCGTCGTAGACAGCATGACCGTAGAGCGGAGGATAGATAAAGCACCCGCATCCGATCCCCTTTGCTATCTTTCGCGAAGCCTCTCCTGTCACTACTCTGTCGCCTTCCGAGCCGAGAACAAGGACGGGAGACTTTATCTCTTTCAGCCTCTTTGAGACATCAAAGGAAAGTGAGGAGGAGGCAAGTATGATGAAGTGCTCATACTCCTCTTCAGTTATTCCTCTGTTTGCTTCAATAATTGCCTTCCCGAATTTATCCACTGTGTTTTTTGAGTAGACACACTCCATAAAGCTCTCAATCAGTCCCTCCTCATCCCTCTTTACAGCCTTATCGATCCACATCTTTGTAACGGAGAGGAAGGTATCATTGGGGTGTGAGAGCGCAGAGCCAAGAATTACCCGGTTACAAAGGGCCGGATAGTCGATTAGGAGGGATAGCGCAATCATTCCTCCCTGTGAGGCGCCGAAGATATCTGCTGACGTAATACCGAGGGAACGAAAGGCAGAGGCAGTGGAGGCTGCGATATCATAAAGGGAACAGCCAGGGGCAATATCATCAGGCCTCTCAAAAAGATACACGGTATACTCCTCACCGAATGCCTTATAAGCCTCGCTGACAGCAGACGCAGAGTTGAGTACGCTGTGGATTGAGAGCCCCGGGAGAATGACAAAAACTTTCTCCCCACTCCCGAATTTCATATATCTGAGACTTCCCTTTTCTCTTATCACCATACTCTCATATTACCCGATAACGGGACAAAAATCCTCACCTGCTATGGAATATCATCTGCTTTATAAAGTAAACTTGGCCCTATGTCTAACTGGAAGAATTATTTCACACCTGTCAATCTCAGAAGAGGACAGAGCCTCTTTTATTCAGGAGCCCTCCGCTCATTCAAAGCTGAAGACGGCATGTACAGTGCCGATATCTTTGATAACGGTATTTACCACGTTCACCTCGGAATAACGCATTCAGAGGTCCTGGGTGAGACATGTACATGCGCCACATGGAAAAACGGAAGCTGGTGCAAACATTTAGCCTGTCTTCTGTGGTACATAGAGGGAAAGTACGGGGAAGAGGCATTCAAGGACCGCCCGGAAGATGAGCCGGTGCCCGAAAAGAAGAAACCGGAGAGGAAAGAAGTAACATTAAGCTTCGAGGATGACGGGAAACCGCACTATCTCACATTCGGTAATACCCTTGATAACTTCCATGTAAAGGCTTCCACATACGACAAGGCATTGAAGCTGATTGAGGACGGAAACGTTTATTCAAAAAAAGCACAGCTCATGGAGTACTCCTCAGGCGAAAGATATATGGATTATTCACTTACCGTCTATGAAGACAGCTACTCCAAGGCAAATGTCTCGATCAGACTCGGCCACAACGGGATAACAAGTATAACATGCAGGGATGCATCGAAGTGGTACGAGTCATATGTATCGAAGACTTGCAAGGGAAAAAACACGAAAGGAGAAAAGACAGAGCTCTGCGTCCATAAGGTAGCTGCCCTTCTCTCCCTCTTCGATTTCCTCAAGGACAATCGTGATATCATCGACTATTCCGATAACAGGGCGGCAGACCTTATCAACAACTTCAAGAAAGAAAGACGCACTCCTGAGGAGACAGCAGATAGCAGGAACGGTTCTGAAGTCGACATCGAGCCTGTGATTGAGGAGGACTTCGAAGAGAATAAATGCAACCTGACCCTCAGAATCTCGAAGGACGGAGGAAAATACTACAAGGTAAGAGATATAGAGAAGCTCAAGAATGCCGTCACAGCCAAAGAGGAATACACCCTCGGGAAAAACAACACAATCAACTTCTCATCATCATCACTGACAGAGAGGGCAAAGAAAGTACTTGAATTCGAGAAGGAGGCAGAAATAGAGATTATCCTCCGCACAAGGGGTGACTACTACCCGGGACACCTGAAGAGTGAGATTTCACTCGCGCACAACTATGATAAGTTCTTCGAGATGCTCTCCGGCACAAAGGTGATGCGTGGCGACCTTCCCGTTCTGGGCTTCAGGGAGACTGACCCGACCTTCACGATGAAGATTGACGAGCTGACTGACAGCGGAAAAACTGTCGGAATCAAAGTTTCGGGAAACATTTCGGGAAAATACAGAACAGAAAAGTACACCTATTGGTTCCAGAACGGCTATCTCAACAGGGCAGACAGGAAGAAACTGGGCTCTGCGGGAGTTCTCTCCGATGTGGCGGACAGAAACGGTAACTTCTCCTTTGATGTCGGCATGTCACTTATCGACAACTTCTACCAGAGGGTGCTCCCGGAGCTCAGAAGATACGGTAGGATTGAGGACAACGCCTATGACAAGCTTGAGGGAAGCCTCAACGAGCCGCCAACGGCCATCTTCAATATTAGCCTGACGAAAGACAAACGGATAAAAATTAAGGCATCTATCAAATCCGACGGCCATGAAACAGACCTCACACAGCCGAAATATTACTACGGCGGAAACCAATACAAGACGAAGTTCAGGGGACTTGAAAACGAGATTGACGAGGCTCTTGCCGAATTCAGCTGGGACGCAAGATACGATGAGACGGCATGGATGATAAATAACAGTGACGAGGCAGTCTACAACTTCATCCATAACGGCATTCCCATCCTCATGGAGATA
>CAVIAZ010000105.1:0-6330 GCA_963640795.1 bacterium
ATCCCAATCGAAGTCAATGACCAGCTTGTCGTAGAGTTCTACTCAAAGTAAGCCTGAGTCTAATAGATGGATATTTCTCACCCGACCACATTAAAGGTGAAGAGAGAAAGAACAGGCCTCATTCCTTATTTGCCCTCTTTCTCGAACGTTTTCTGGCGGCTACCCTCAAAAACGGAAAATGTGAAATAACATTCTGGAGCTCCCGTCCGCGGGGGCTTTATTTACGCCTTAATTCCACTCAGCAGAGAAGGAGAGCGGTGTGTTGAGAAGAAGGAAATCTATGACCGGGAATGTGTATGTTATGCTATTCTCTCCACTCTTCACGGCTCCACTGACAGTTTTGACTGTCCCCGGAAGTGTTACAGATACTGTCACATAACTTTTCTTCAACACTTCAGGTCCCTCTTCCCCCAGAAGGAATGAAATCATGTCATAATACTCATCCTCTGTCATGCCGAATGAATATTCCGGGCCATAGACTTCGAAGTTCTCATCACTGAGGAGTGGTATGACACTCTTGAGTTCGGAGTAGTTGTCGATGGAGAGATTGAAAGAAACGGATGAGGATGTGAGAGAGAGGAGCGTGTTCTCTTTTCCGCTGTTGAGGTCCTTAAGAAGAGAGGTAAGCGACGAATAGTCGAATGAAAGGATATATCTTTTTCCCTCCCCGTCAGTCATGATGCTCGTATTCTCTGACTCCTCTGACGAGTTGATGAGGGATGCAAGATTCACCATTGCATCATCCATTATTGTGACCCCAGTCCCGTCGGAGAAAGTCGAGAGGTCTTCCAGTACAGAAAGGAAGAACGGCTCTATGGCAATGTCTGCGTAACTTGATCCCTCCTCCCCGTTTGTGAGGGTAATGTTTTCTGTGACTACACAGGAGGAAAGAAGGAGAAGAAGGAAAAGAGCAATGGCCGTAATTTTTCTCATGGGATTATCTTAAGCCATAGCTTTCTCAAATGGAAGTGAAGTGTTTGTTTTGTGTGTGGAGTTCATTTTCTTTCTTATCCTCTTATGTGTACATAAGAACGGACTCTTCTCGGATCTCCTTCTCTTTCATGTATGGACATTATCTAATCATAGTGATAGAAAAGTTGAGTTTGAATCAGGAGAGGAATTGTAAATGTTGAGAAAATTAGCCCTTTTTGCCTTATTGTGTCTCTGTACATCGTCCCTTTTTGCTTCGTGGGACGGGACCTACCAATGGGTCAACAATACAAACAAGAACAATTGGGGGAAGGTGAAAGATATAACAATCAGGGTCGAGAGTGTGAGTGAGGATTACCTCTATAATCTCTTTCTTGTCCTTGACGGGGAGGAGTACAGGATATTCCCCCTGATTCTTCCCTCCTCCTCTTCGTATGAGAGCTGGCATGATTATGATGAGAAGTCAGCAGAGGGTGAAGCATTCAGAAAGAACAACAAGAGAATGAACACAACACCGATTGCCCCGGGGAAGTGGAAGATGGGTGAGAGTACAGTGACAGAGGACAGCATCAGGACAACTGTCATCGCATCAGCCTTCAACATAAAGATTACGACAGAAGTCGAATATCTTTTTTCTCTTGACGAAAACGGCACCAAGCAATTAACTTTCTCAATGGATGCCGACCAGGACATAGCGAAGGGTAAATTCTTCCAGAATCCTGAAAAGGGCAGTGACGGTAAGTTTATCCTTACCGCTATAGACTAACAAGGAGGATGCATTTTGATTGCAGACCCTAACAAGAAGACTCTGATTATCGTCGAGTCGCCGACAAAGGCAAAGACCATAAAGAAATATCTCCCGGCAAGCTGCACTGTTATGGCGTCATTGGGGCATATTGTCGACCTTAACCCTAACCCGGATCCGAAGGGAAAGGGAGTATATGGCATTGATGTTGATCACGGCTTCACACTTGACTACAGGGTGGTCGAAGGAAAAGAGAAGCTTATAGGGGAGCTCAAAAGTGCACTCAAGGGGGCTGAACAGCTGATACTTGCAAGTGATGAGGACCGCGAAGGGGAAAGCATTGCATGGCATCTTTATAATACTCTCAAGCCGTCTGTTCCCGTGTACAGGATGGTCTTCCATGAAATAACCAAGAAAGCAATTACAGAGGCTTTCTCCTCCTGTAGAGATATAGACATGAATCTTGTTTATGCCCAGGAGGCAAGACGTGTCGTTGACCGTCTCCAGGGTTATGGCATTTCTCCCATCCTCTCGCGTAAGCTCGGAGGAAAGTATTCTGCAGGGCGTGTGCAGTCCCCGGCATTGAAGCTTATTGTCGAGAAGGAGAACCAGAGACGTAAGTTCCATTATTCAGATTTCACAACTGTCACATCACACGGTGCATTCAATTCAACACTGGTCAATATAGCAGGGGAGCCTGTAGCATCTTCGAAGAGTTTCAACGGGGAGACAGGAGAGCCGAAGAAGGGCGTCAGGGTATTGAGCGAGGAAGAGGGAAAGGCAATATGCAATGAACTTGAAGGTAAAGAAGCAATTGTGACAAGTGTTGTTCAGAGCCAGAAGAGGGAGAAGCCCAGCATGCCGTTCACGACATCTACGCTCCAGCAGGATGCCACAAGAAAACTCGGTAAGAGTGCCAAGGAGATAATGAGCATTGCCCAGCGCCTCTATGAGAACGGCTTCATAACATACATGAGAACCGACAGTCCCACTCTCAGCCAGGAGTGCATTCGTGCTGCTGCAAATTATATAAGGGATAACTATGGCGACTCCCTCCTGGAAATAAGGCAGTACAAGGCAAAGACACTTGGCGCCCAGGAGGCACATGAGGCCATAAGACCCTCGGGCGACAGATTCCGTTCCCCTGCCGAGACAGGACTCTCGGGGGACGAACTCAGGCTCTACACCCTCATATGGAAGAGGACGCTTGCCTCCCAGATGAAGGACAGCCTCAAGGCAGTGACGACTGTGAAGCTGGAGTGCGGGGATTATACATTCTCCGCTTCAGGTTCGGTTATCCTCTTTGACGGTTTCAGACGTGTTTATATGGCTTCTTCAGATACAGATGAGGAGAAGGAGGAGATTCTTCCTTCCCTTGCTGAAGGGGAAAAGGTGAAACTCGAGAATCTTGAGGCCAAAAGCCATACAACCCAGCCACCTTTCCGCTATACGGAAGCTTCTCTTGTCCAGAAACTTGAGAGTGAGGAGATAGGACGACCAAGTACATATGCAACAATCATTTCGACATTGATAGACCGCGGGTATGTAGTGAGGCAGGGTGGAGCGCTTGTTCCGACATTCACAGGCTTCTTCGTGGAATCATTTCTTGAGAAGAGCTTTGCAAAGTACATTGCCTACGATTTCACAAAGGATATGGAAGCGGGACTCGACAGAATAGCAAGCGGCGAGGAAGAGAAAGAGGAATACCTTTCTCATTTCTGGTTCGGTGAGGAAGGAAAAGATGGGATTGAGTGAAGACCTTAAGAAGGTAGGAGAGACAATAACCACAGGAGAGGCGAAGAGCCTTACGCTTGAAGGCCTCAAAAATGAATTTACCCATGACGGAGAGGATATAACCTACGAGATAAAGATCGGCAAGTTCGGTCCTTATATCCTCTCTTCCCTGAAGGACGAGAACGGGAAGGATGTGATGCGTTCAATACCTCCCACACTTTTTCCCGGGACATTCACTGACAGTGATGCTGAAGGACTGCTTTTCCCTGTTGAAGACGAGGGAGTTGTCCTCTATGGCAAGTATTCGCTGAAGAAGGGGCGCTACGGAGATTACTTTGAGCGTCTCAGTGACAATGTGAAGGTCACATGCCCGAAGGCATTGAAAAATCCCTCATCTGCCGGAGAGGATTACATAGATCTTCTTTTCTCTCTCCCCAGGACGATAGGATGCGACAGGGAAGGTAATGAGGCTGTCCTCAAGGTCGGGCCTTATGGTTTCTATGCCCAATATGACGGAAAGAACATAAAGGTTACAGATCCCTTCAGTGTGAAACTTGATGAGATAATCGGACACGGGGACGTCAATATGGTGAAGGGTGAGTACAACGGAAAGCCCATCAGCCTGGAGTCCGGACGTTACGGCCTTTATATCAAATACGGGGATGAGAATGTCCGTATCCCGAAGGAATACCGAAAAGAGAGTGAGTTCACACTCGATAAGCTTATCGAGATTGTCTCCGCATCAGGAGAAAATAAAAGCAGTGTGAAAGGTGAGAAGGAGTTTGAGGAGATTGACGGCGTGAAGCCTCTTCTTGTAAACGGAAAATACGGCTACTACATCAAATGGGGAAAGGAGAATGTGGCTCTTTCGAAAGATGAGAAGGAGAATGTCTCGTCCCTTACAGATGAAAGGGTGAAGGAACTCATCGAGGAGTATAAGGCCAAACCCCACACGGAGAAGAAGAAATTCGTAAGACGCAAAAAGGCGTAAGTCAGAAGATATACGACAGCACGATAAGGACAGCTGCCGTGGCAACAGGGACGGTAATGGTATCGTCCCCGTTTTTGCTTATAAGCTCGGTATATGCTGCAACCGGTGAGGCAAGAAGAGGATAGAAAACCACCTCATACCACATATAGCTTCCAGAGAGCAGGATTCCCAACATCCCGGAAAGAAATGAGAAGAGCATCATGGAGAGGCTTCCTTCCCAGCTCTTTTCAGGGTCAGCATACTTCAGCTTTGTCTTATGTTTTCCGAACCTTCGCCCGATGAGTGCTGCCGCGGCGTCTCCGACTCCCCACATCAGGAAGGAGGCTATTGCTATGTGCATTCTCCCGAAGAGTCCCCAGCAGAACACGATGAGGATTGCATACATACCGAAGAAGAGTACAAGGCTCTTTCTGACTTCGCCCTTTTTCTTCTCGACAAAGAGGGAGGAGTACCATGCCCTGTCTTCGAGCATTTTCAAGAGGGGATAGATGAGAAAAGCAAAGAGGGTTGTGGTTATAGCGGCGTAATACCAGGTGTCTGCAATAAGAGTCATCTCGACAAGGGAAGAGAATGCCACCAGGTGCAGAAGCTTCCTGAACACATCTTTCGGGAAGTTCCTGACTAGGACATGGACAAGTACAAGAATGAGAGCCCCGAAGAATATGTATTCGGAGAATTCTATGATGCACTCGAGAATGCTCATGATGAACTCATTCTGTGATATGCACTCCCAATAGCTGAGTGTAATCATACTCCCGCCTAGGAGTGTCAGGAGGACTCCTGCAATCAGTGAGGAGGTATTGTTTCTTATCCTATTCGCGACATGAGCTGAGATTAGGGATGAGATGGTTGTGAGAGCCACCGCAATAAGGAGAGCCTTCCAATGCAATGTGATAATCTCCGGTTCAATGAGAAAGTGACTTAGAGAGGAAATGAATGCTGTGAGAGCCATAATGATGGTGGTTGTTCCGACGCTCTCCTTTAACCCCATTTTCAGAAAGAGAGTGAAGACAATAAGCATCATCATCCCGCCACCTGTTCCGACAAATCCGGTACCGAAGCCGATTGTAAGCCCGAAGAAGAGTGAGATGATAATCCCCTTCAAATCGAGGGGAACCTTTCTTTCAGATTCATCCGGTCTCTCCTTTTCACTCTTGAGGAGAAACCTCAAGCCGATGAAGAATGTCAGGAAAAGGGAGAATGACCCGAGTGTGGTGTTGTTGATAAGGGAGGCAGCCCAGCTACCGAGAATACACATTACAGAGACAGAGAGGAGCATTATCCAGCCCTTCTTCAGGTTTATGTTCCCGTGCCTGATGTAGATAGCTGCCGTTATGGCGCTTGAGAGTATGTCTGCCGAGAGTGCCACCGCCTGTGCTGCATATACTCCCCCGTCTCCCGAGAAGGACGGGCAGAGCACAATGAGAACCGGAACCATCACAGTGGCGGCAGAGATTCCCACAAACCCCGTTCCTATTCCGGAGAGTATTGAAGCTACAACAATCCAGATGTATTCCATCACATCCTCCTGATAGAAATATAATGAGCAAGAAGATGATAATCGGCAAGAAATATTCAAAGATACTCTGTTTTTTGCCTTCCGTTACCGTTGAAATATCGGCAAATCTGACCCAAAAGTGCCGATAATGTAAATGTCTCATTTAGATACTTCAACCTACCTCTGATGGATACTACCTGTCATATTGGTGCAGTTGATGTATATTGATAGATATATCAACAAAGGGAAAGTTAAAGGGAAAGTTCTCTTTGAACTGTTATGGATGGCATTCATGGAATTTTCTTTATATATAATGAATTAATTGAGATTTATCGGCTTTTACATTTATGAGAAGAAAAGATTAAAGGGAAAGTTAGAGGGAAAGTAATTCAGAATGATGCTGGTGGTATTAACCTTCTTCGGTGAGAGCCT
>CAVIAZ010000106.1:0-6326 GCA_963640795.1 bacterium
GAAAAATCCGGGAAAATGTCAAAATATTCTTCGTTTGTAAAGAAAATTTTACAATCCATGAAGATGGTAATGTGTTCAGATAATAACATATTTATCCAATTTGATTGTATTTTTATTACCTTTTTTTAAATATTTATGCATTTTTTTTGAATTATGCTTGACTAGTTTGTATATTTATCAATAATTGTTGCAAATTTATTCAAAGAGGTATTCAGAAATGGACAAGAAAGATATCAAAAAAATAGTACTCGCTTACTCAGGCGGACTCGACACATCAATAATCATTCCCTGGCTCAAGGAGAATTACAACAATCCGGAAATCATAGCAGTTGCAGGCAATGTCGGCCAGAACGACGAGCTTGAGGGTCTTGAGGAGAAAGCTATCAAGACAGGAGCAAGCAAATTGATTGTTGCGGACCTTGTTGATGAGATGGTTGATGATATCATAATACCGGCACTCAAGATGGATGCAAAATACGAGACTTATCTTCTCGGTACTGCATTTGCAAGGCCTGTAATTGGAAAGAAACTTGCCCAGATAGCCATCGAGGAAAAGGCTGATGCAATCTGCCACGGGGCAACAGGTAAGGGAAACGACCAGGTCAGATTCGAGCTTGCCATCAAGCGCTTTGCCCCTGACATGCCGATTATTGCCCCATGGAGGGAATGGAACATCAAATCAAGGGATGAGGAGATTGACTATGCAGAGGCCCATAATGTCCCACTGAAGATAAGCCGTGAGACGAACTACTCAAAGGACAAGAACCTCTGGCATCTCAGCCATGAGGGCCTGGATTTGGAGAACCCTGCCAATGAACCAGATTATGACAAGGAAGGATTCCTGGAGATGGGAGTATCTCCATTCAAGGCTCCGGACAAGGCAGAATACGTCACTATTGCTTTTGAGAAGGGAACCCCTGTCAGTGTCGACGGTATCAAGATGAAGGCAAGCAAAATCATAGAGGTCCTGAATGAGAAGGGGGGAAAGAATGGAATCGGCATCATCGACATAGTTGAGAACCGTCTTGTCGGAATGAAGGACAGAGGAGTCTATGAAACCCCCGGTGGCACCATCCTCTACTTTGCCCACGAGATGCTTGAGATGCTCACCCTCGATAAGGATACCTTACACGAGAAAGAGAAACTTGCCATTGTCATGGCTGACCAGATTTACAACGGCAAGTGGTATTCAACCCTGACAGAGTCACTTGTTGCATTTGCAAATGAATCAAACAAGTTCGTCACGGGAGAAGTAAAGCTGAAGCTCTACAAAGGAAATATCATCCCGGCAGGAATGACGAGTCCGTACTCACTCTACTCGGAAAATCTTGTGACATTCGGAGAGAGCGACTATGACCAGGCAGGGGCAAAGGGATTCATCAATGCATGGGGCCTCCCGACCAAGGTTGAAGCTCTCAGGGAGAAGGGGTTGCTCTGATGGCAAAGATGTGGAAAGGCCGCACGGACGGTCACACTAACCCGGTTGCGGACAGCTTCAACTCATCCATCTCCTTTGACAAGAGGATGTACAGAGAAGACATAAGCGCAAGCATTGCCCATGCAAAAATGCTCTCTTCGTGCAGGATTATATCAGAGGAAGAAGGAAAGTCCCTTGTAAAAGGACTTGAGGAAATCCTTTCGGAACTTGAGAGCGGGAAGCTTCTTATAAACCCCGAAAGTGAAGATATCCACATGTTCATCGAGGAAGAGCTTACAAAGAGGCTCGGGGAGACAGGAAAGAAGCTCCATACGGCAAGAAGCCGCAACGACCAGGTTGCCCAGGATTTAAGGCTCTATCTCAGAAGCAGGACAAAAGAAACTGATCTGCTTCTCAAGTCTCTCATCATGACTCTCCTCGAAAGAGCTGAAGAGTATAAAGAGTCTATCATGCCGGGATATACGCACCTCCAGAAGGCCCAGCCTGTCACTTTCGGCCATCATCTCCTCTGTTACACGATGATGTTTCTGAGGGACAGGGAGAGGCTGAAGGATACAGCACGGAGGATAAACATCTCCCCGATAGGATCGTGTGCCCTCGCAGGGACTACCTACCCCATCAACAGGGAGATGGAAGCATCCCTTCTGGGATTTGACACAGTCTCGACTAGCAGCATGGACGGGGTCTCCGATCGTGATTTTGCTGTGGAGACATTGAGTAATCTCTCCCTGATTATGATGCACCTTTCAAGGCTTTCTGAAGAGCTCATACTCTGGACAAGCTGGGAGTTCGGATTTGTCACCATCAGTGACGAATATACTACAGGCTCATCCATCATGCCACAGAAGAAGAACAGCGACATGGCAGAGCTCATCAGAGGGAAGACAGGAAGAGTCTACGGTTCCCTCATGGCTATGCTGACAGTTCTGAAAGGTCTTCCCCTTGCTTACAACAAAGATATGCAGGAAGACAAGGAGGGGCTCTTTGATGCACTCGACACAACCCAGATGTGCCTCAGAGTTATGACAGGTATGATAACCACTCTTGAAGCAAATGAAGAGAGAATGTTCAATGCGGCAGGAGAGGGGTTCATCAACGCAACTGACCTTGCGGACTACCTTGTCGGAAAGGGACTTCCTTTCAGAGATGCCTATAAGATATCGGGAGAGATAGTTAAAGAGTGCATAGAGAGGGGATGTGTACTTGAGACATACCCTTTAAAGGAGTACAGAAAGCACTCTCCCCTCTTTGACGATACAGTCTTTGACGCCATTGACCTCAAGCGTTGTGTCATGAGACGAAATAGCCCGGGGGGGCCTGGAAGAATAGAAGAACAGATAGATTATGTGAGGAGAAAAAATAATGAAAACTAAAAAGACAATTGTGCTTCTTATTGCAATATTATTGGTTGTTTCGTTCTTTACCGGATGCCAGAAAAATGAGACATCCCTTTCAAAAGTAAAGAGCAGCGGAAAGCTTAGCATAGCAACGAGCCCGGACTTCCCGCCTTTTGAATACCTCTCCGGCAATAACACTGTAGAAGGTATCGAAGTCGATATCCTCTCCCTGATTGCAGAGAAACTCTCTGTTGAGCTCGTAATAAACCAGATGGACTTCGACTCAGTTCTCCCTGGAGTACAGAGCGGAAAGTTTGATGTTGGTGTATCGGGAATATCGATTACAGAGAAGAGGAAGAAGAATGTACTCTTCACAGACCCATATTGTCTTGCAGCCCAGGCTATCGTCGTTACCGAGGATAGCAATATAAAGAGCAAGGCTGACCTCGAGGGCAGAAAAATATCTGTCCAGACAGGGACGACCGCCGAAAGCTATACAATGGAGATGGGCTACGACGTCTCTTCATTCACAGCCAACAGCGATGCTGAAGCTGCCCTGACAAGTGGAAAAGTTGATGCATGGGTGATCGACGACCTCACGGCAGCCGAGATGGTTGCAGCCTACAACAAGACAGCAGCCACAAAGCTGGTTATCCTCTCCGATGCCATGACTACCGAGCCTTATGCCTTTGCCTTCTCTCTCGAAAGTGGCGACCTTGTGGAAGAAGTTAACAAGATTCTGAATGAGCTCGTACAGGACGGAACTGTTAAGAAGATTTTCGAGAAGTATAACGCTCCGTATACAAGTCCGGAAAATTGAGCCTATGGAAAATTGGATAAATAAACTCTGTGAGACTTTCATCACAAGCGGTTATTACACCATTATGCTCTCAGGTCTCAGGAATACAATTCTTATAACCCTCGGGGCTCTCCTTATCGGGATTGTCGCCGGGGCGATTATTGCCGCGGTGAGGTATCTCTCCGAGGACAATGAGAAACTCAGACTCCTGAACTGGATAATGAAGATCTATGTGACGGCGATAAGGGGAATACCTGTTGTGGTCCTCCTTCTGATTTTCTATTTCATTATTCTGAAGAGTGCAGACGGTATTCTCGTGGCTATCCTGACTTTCGGAATAAATTCCTCCGCTTATATGGCTGAATTGATAAGAAGCGGAATCAATGCCGTGTCTCACGGACAGATGGAGGCCGGACGGAGTCTGGGACTGTCGAGGCTTCAGACGATGAAAAAAATAATCCTGCCACAGGCAGTGAGATACATTCTCCCTGCCATCGGAAATGAGCTCATAGCACTCCTCAAGGAGACTGCGGTTGCCGGCTATGTGGCAGTTATAGACCTTACAAGAGCCGGAAACCTTGTTAGGAACAACACATACGACGCAGTAAATCCGCTGCTGGTAGTAGCCCTGACCTACCTGGTGCTTGTTGTACTGTTGACAAAATTGCTGGGGAGACTTGAAAGGAGAATGAAGCATGCTTAGGGTAGAGAGCCTCCGTAAATCATTCGGGGAACTGGAAGTACTTAAGGGAGTGGACTGCCACGTAGAAAAGGGAGACGTAATATCGATTATAGGCCCTTCCGGGGGCGGAAAGTCGACATTCTTGAGATGTATGAATCTCCTGGAGAAACCGACGGAGGGACACATATACTTCGACGGCGTGGACCTGACAAATAAGAGTGTGAATATCGACAAGTACCGAAGAAGAATCGGATTCGTCTTCCAGTCATTCAACCTCTTTCCCCACATGACAGTACTTGAAAACCTCACAGTCGCACCCGTCATGCTTAAGACAAAAAGCAGGGAGGAAGCAGAGGAGAGAGGAATAAAACTACTCTCACGTGTAGGACTCAGGGACAAAGCAGCAAACATGCCATCCTCCCTCTCAGGAGGTCAGGCACAGCGGGTCGCCATAGTGCGGGCGTTGATGATGGAGCCGGAATTGATGCTCTTTGATGAGCCGACCTCTGCACTCGATCCGGAAATGGTAGGAGAAGTCCTCTTTGTAATGAAAGAACTTGCCGAGAGCGGAATGACCATGGTCGTTGTAACCCACGAGATGGCCTTTGCAAGAGAAGTATCAAAACGTGTTCTCTTTCTCAGTGATGGTGTAATTACCGAGGAAGGAACTCCGGACGATATTTTTTCACACCCGAAAAGCGAGAGGCTGAAGACCTTCCTCTCAAAAGTATTATAGGAGAATAAAGTATGAATCTTAAAAACAGGAACTTTTTGAAACTTCTTGACTTCACACCCGATGAAATCGGGGGACTTATAGATTTGGCAATAAAGCTTAAGGAAGAGAAGAAAAAAGGGATCCCCCACCGCACGCTCGAGGGAAAGAACATTGCACTTATCTTCGAAAAGACATCAACACGCACCCGCTGCGCATTCGAAGTGGCTGCATCAGACCTCGGAATGCATGCAGTATATCTTGACTCATCTTCCTCTCAGCTTGGAAAGAAAGAATCAATAAAAGATACAGCAAGGGTACTTGGAAGGATGTTTGATGGAATAGAGTATCGCGGTTACGGGCAGGAGAGAGTCGAGGAGCTTGCAGCCTGGGCAGGAGTTCCCGTATGGAATGGACTCACAAATGAATTCCACCCGACGCAAATCCTTGCCGACTTCATGACAATAAAGGAGCATTTCGGCTACCTTAAAGGAATTAAACTCTGCTATATGGGGGACGCCAGGTACAACATGGGATGCTCCTTGATGGTAGGGGCAGCTAAGATGGGACTCGATATAACACTATGTGCACCTGAGGGCTATTTCCCCCCGGAAGACCTCATTAAGAAAACAAAGGAAATTGCAGTCTCAACAGGAGCATCAATCACACTTGATTCAAATCCTATGAGTGCAACAAAGAATAGTGATGTCATCTATACAGATGTATGGGTAAGCATGGGAGAGAGCGAGAGCGTATGGAAGGAGCGAATAGAGAAGCTGACACCCTACCGCGTAACCCAGTCCCTGATGAAGAATGCATCTCCTGAGTGTTGTTTCATGCATTGTCTTCCAGCCTTCCATGACACAGAGACAACAACAGGAAAGGAAATAGCTGCCAAGTTTGGACTAAGTGAGATGGAAGTCGAGAATGCCGTCTTCGAGAGCGAGAAGTCAATAGTCTTTGACGAGGCAGAGAACAGAATGCATACAATAAAGGCCGTAATGCTTGCGACCCTTTGATGTATATATTTATTAGGCTAGACAGTCGGACTCAAATCCGGCTGTCTTTTTAAGTCGAAAAACCAAATGAAGAAATTCCATAGAGGACACAGAGAATGCAATACGCCTGGCAGAAAGGTAATCATCAGACAACATGTACGTGCTCTCAATACTGGGAAGATATACACACAGGCAGGTTCTTGCTCCCACCTGCGGGACAAGTCCCCAGGCAAGTGCATAAATAGCACCCACCTGAGAAAACACCTTATGCCCTATCTCTCTTCTGCATAGAGGAGGCAAGCTCCTCTACAGTAGATAAAGGAAGGCCAAGGATTTTAGAAATGCTCTCAAGAGAGTTTT
>CAVIAZ010000107.1:0-6309 GCA_963640795.1 bacterium
TTTTTGCATACGTTTAAAATTCCATCAACAGAAAAGTGAGTGCAGGTATCACAGAGAGTACTGTTGCCCAAAATATCTATTGAATCCGGATTGCGTTTATATAAATCACAGGAGTTAAACGATCCTACAACAACCGGCCAGCCGTCTTTGTAGATTGTTCCACATTTTCTTCCACCGGCGACATTACCGAGTTCGTCGTCAGCAAGCTCGCCTTCCTTGGCATTGAGACGAGCAAAATATGTCTTTGCCTCTTCGTTTGTTAGTTCGATGCCGTTCTCCTTAGCCAGTTTGAACAGCTCTTCAGCGCTTTTTGCATTCTTTGCTTTCTCAAGCAACTTTTCGTTAAGTTCCATATTCTTACCTCTTATTCTATATACGACCAAACAGAGATTTTGTTAGGAGGATTAAATAAATTATCCCACCAGTATACTTAATACATGTCTGATGCCTCACCTATTATTCCGTTTTAAGCTACCAAAGGCAATTGGTAACCATATTCTTTGATACAATTCAAAATCTACTTTTGTATAGTCTTAAAAACATATCCTGATTGCATCTGAGGTTATCCATCATAAACCACAAATAACCAAATAATTTGAAAATATGATATTTTTCAAGCTATACTTAATTATATGGCATATGAAGAAAGTAATATAAGAACACTGTCTAGTATTGAGCATATAAGACAGCGTCCCGGTATGTATATCGGCAGGCTCGGCAACGGCAGCCACCCGGAAGATGGAATCTACATCCTCTTGAAAGAGGTAATAGATAACTCCATAGATGAATTCATGGAGGGACACGGCTCAAGAATATCTGTTAGCGTAAACAACAGCACATGCTCAGTAAGGGATTACGGAAGAGGTATCCCACTTAACAAGGTAATCGACTGCGTTTCGATTATTAATACCGGTGCAAAATATGACAATGAGGCTTTCCAATATTCTGTGGGTCTCAACGGAGTCGGCACCAAGGCAGTTAATGCACTCTCCAAATACTTTGAAATCACATCTTATAGAGACGGGGAATTCATGTATGCCTCCTTCGAACGGGGAGTTCTGAAAAAGAAAAACAGAGGTAATACAACAGAAGCAAACGGCACACTGGTTACTTTTGTCCCGGACGACAGCAAAGATATCTTCGGAGACTATGCCTACAACGAAGATTATATTACGGAAAGACTATGGAACTATGCCTATCTCAACAAAGGTCTGACCCTTGACTTCAACAAGAAGATAATCCGCTCCCAGAACGGCCTTATGGACCTGGTAAAGAAAACTCTGGGGGACAACGGACTTTACCCACTCATAAACTTTAAAAACCAGCACCTGGAATTCGCATTTACGCACACCGACGGCTATGGTGAAAAGTACTACAGCTACGTCAACGGCCAGTATACCTCAGACGGGGGAACCCATGAGGCAGCTTACAAGGAAGGGATCCTCAAGGGGATAAACGAATACTTCCATAAATCATGGGCGGCTCCGGAAATAAGGGACGGTATTGTTGCAACAGTTGCAATAAAAATCATGAATCCTGTCTTTGAGAGCCAGACAAAGAACAAACTTGGAAATACCGATGTAAGAAGCTGGATTGTATCGGAAGTTAAGGAGGCGGTTGTTGACTCCCTTATGAAAAACAAGGAAGTGGCCAAAGCTCTTGAGGAAAAGATAGTCAACAACGAGAAGATTCACAAAGAAGAGGCTGCCATAAAAAACGGAGCTAAGGAAAACTCAAAACGTGTAGCCATAAATATTCCAAAACTGAAAGAATGCAGGTATCACCTAAATTCATATCCCCAGTCACATAAGGAAGATGCGGAGAACTCCATGATTTTTCTTACCGAGGGAGACAGTGCTGCCGGAACGATTACCAAGACAAGGAATGCAGACACACAGGCTGTCTTTGCCTTAAGGGGTAAAGTTGTCAATGTCTACGGGAAGAAACGTACTGAGATTTACAATAATGAAGAGTTGTATAACATGATGATCGCCCTCGGCATTGAAGACAGCACAGACAACCTCAGATATGGCAAGGTCGTAATAGCCACCGATGCCGATGTCGACGGATTCCATATAAGGATACTCCTTATGACATACTTCTTCACTTACTTTGAAGATATCATCAACCAGGGAAGGCTCTATATCCTGGAAACTCCGCTCTTCAGGGTGAGAAACAAGAAGGAGAACATCTACTGCTACTCCGAAAAGGAAAGGGATGAAGCTCTGACAAAGATAAGGGGGGCAGAGGTGACACGATTCAAAGGGCTGGGGGAAATCAGCCCCAACGAATTCAAGGATTTCATAGGAGAAAACATCAAACTCCTTCCTGTTACTTATGACAGCATAGCAGAAATCAAGAAGGACCTTGCTTTCTATATGGGAGACAACACCCCGTCAAGACGTGAATTCATTATGGAAAACCTTATTGATTTGAGTGTCTGATTGCTCAGGACAAAGGAGATTACATGGCTAAGGCAGAGAATTTATATAACGATTATTTCCTTGAATATGCCTCTTATGTCATAAGAGACAGGGCTATTCCAGACCTGCTGGACGGTTTCAAGCCTGTACAGAGAAGAATTATACATACACTCCTCAAGATAGACGACGGAAGGTACAATAAGGTTGCAACGGTAGTCGGAGAGACAATGAAATGTCATCCACACGGTGATGCATCCATCGGAGAAGCCCTCGTCAATATAGAGAATGATGGACTCTTCATAGAAGGACAGGGGAACTTCGGCAACATCCTGACTGGCGACAAGGCTGCCGCAGGAAGATACATCGAATGCCGTCTTAAACCGTTTGCCAAGAAGGTCCTCTACTCTCCCGAGATAACCGAATACGTGGATACGTATGACGGGAGAAACAAGGAACCTGTAGTATTCCAGGCTAAAGTGCCCGTTGTTGCCATAACCGGAACAAGCGGTATTGCTGTCGGCATGACAACAAAGATTCTTCCCCACAATGTCCTTGAGGTCCTTGAATGCCAGAAGAAAGCACTCAGGGGAGAGCCTTTCGAAATTTATCCCGATTTCCCGACAGGAGGAATTGTTGATGTAAGCCAGTATGATGACGGAAAGGGCTCCGTAACAGTAAGGGCAAAGATAAATGCAGAGGACCCGAAGAAGGTCATAATAGAAGAACTTCCCTATGAAGTCACATCACCCTCCCTCATCGATTCCATCAAGAAAGCAGACAGCAAGGGCCAGCTGAAGATATCATCAGCAACAGACTATACTGCGGAGAAGGCAAATATTGAAATCAACTGGCAGAGGGGTGTTTACTCACAGGATATGGTTGATGTCCTCTATGCAACCACAGACTGCCAGAAGAAGATTTCCCTCAATCCTCTTGTGATAGTGGATGGCCTGCCGAAGGTTGTCGGTATAAGTGAGATGATCAGGTTCCATGCCGACCATCTTGTCACAGTCCTAAAGCAGGAACTCAACATAGAGATGTCTCACCTGAGGGACAAACTCAGAGCCAGAACAATAGAGAGAATCTTCATAGAGGAGAGAATCTACAAGAAAATCGAAACAAAAGACACCCAGGAAAAGGTGTACAAAGCCATCGTGAGCGGGTTTGAGCCTTATCTAAATGAAATAGACAATGTCCCGCTCACAACAGAAGACCTTGAAATTCTCCTCAAAATACCTATCAGGAGGATATCTCTCTTCGATATAGAGAAGAACAGGGCAGAGATAGCCCAGATTAATGGTGATATCGAAGCATGTCAGAATCACCTGGAGAATATAGTAGACTACGCACAGGATTACCTGACAGAACTGGAAGGCATGTTCGATAAGGACGAGTACAGGCGTAAGACGGAAATCGGGTCGATAGAGAAGAAGACTGTCAAGGAAGTTGCTGTCAGAAACCTTGATGTAAAATATGATCCCGATACAGGCTACCTGGGAACAAACATAAAAACAGGGGAAAGCCTCTTGAAGGTTAGCACCTTCGACAGGATCTTCTACATGAAGAACAACGGGGAGTACAGGGTCGTCAATGCCGCCGACAAGATATTCATCGGCAAGGAAGGAATTGCATACATCAATTATGCAGATAAGGATATCATCTCGAATGAAGTCTTCACAATCATCTACAGGGATAAGATAGGCGACAAGAAGACCTGGATGATCAAACGTTTCCGCATACCGGCATTTACGGTAGATAAAACTTATACTACTATCCCGGAGAAGGCAAAAATAAAGAAAATCTGCCTCTTCAAGAGTGCAATAATTTCTGCAAAATATAAGGAAGGTCTTAAGTACAGGATAAATGAGGAGACCTTCCGTTTTGCCGACTTCAAAGTTCTGAAGACCCCGGCAGGCGGAGGAAGCCAGCTCACTACAAAAGAGGTGGAGAAACTGACAGTCAAACAGACCAAAGATACAAAAACAACGGAGGAGGCTGAACCTTCATTGTTTGACGGAGTTGAATGATGCTGGAGAAAAACAGAATCCTTTATGAAGATAATCATCTGATTATCATCAACAAGAAGGTCGGGGAGCTGGTGCAGGGAGATGAGTCCGGAGATATTACCCTTGCAGATGAAGTGAAGGAATACCTTAAGGTGACTTACTCGAAGAAAGGTAATGTTTACCTGGGGATTCCTCATCGCCTTGACCGCCCCACAAGCGGAATTGTTGTCTATGCAAAGACAGAGAAAGCCTTAACAAGGCTCTGTGAGATGTTCCGTGGATCCTCTGTCAGAAAAATTTACTGGGCCATAGTCGACAATAAGCCGAAAACCAATGAAGGAACTCTGGTTCATTATATAACCCGTAACAGCGAAACAAACAAAAGCACAGCCTACCCCAGGGAATGCAAAGGGAGCAAGCTTGCTAAGCTTGATTATAAGCTACTCGCCTCTTCAGAGAGATACCATCTTCTTGAAATAACACTTCATACCGGTCGCCATCATCAGATCAGGGCACAGCTCAAAGCCATAGGACTCCATATTAAGGGAGATCTGAAGTACGGTGCAGAACGTAGTAATCCCGATGGGGGGATATCACTACACGCAAGAAAAGTAAGTTTCATCCACCCCGTAAGGAAGGAGGAGCTGACCGTCATTGCGCCACCGCCAGAAGATAATCTCTGGACGTACTTTCTTTCAGAAACAGAGAAAAGTGAAGAGAACAGGGGATAAATACATATCTCTTTAAAATAAAATAAGATAAAAAGAAGTTAAAAAAGTAGAGCTAGCTGATATCAACTAGCTCACTGTATATACGGACAGGGATGGAGTACCCGATATTTAATCTAAGAGTATCTAACCACGATACGGGGAAACTGTCAACTCAAAGGGAGAAACTGCACCTAGTAGTTTATAACTAATTTGCCCTTTCCTGCCGGCACCATCCCCCTTATGTCTCTGACTCTGTCAGGAACGTATTCAAATAAGGATGCGCCCTGCAATCTTTCAGAAAACACCCTTACCAATTTCGGAATTCCCCCTAACAGACAGTGAAATCTTCGTAGATACTATCAAATACATACTTACGGAGGAAAATATGATAGACACAGAACTCATCAAGAAAGCAAAAGGAATAAAGAGCCCAGAAGAGCTCATCAAACTTGCAAAGGATAATAACATTGAACTGACGAAAGAGGAGGCAAAAGAGTATATTGCTTCCCTCAACAAGACCGGAGAGCTCGGAGACGATGAACTCGATTCCGTATCGGGAGGCGGCTGTCAGATGAAAGTAAACGGCGTACGATATACGGTCGTTACTTCAGGTTTGAAATGTTTCACAGGAATGTACAGAGAAGCAGTACTCAATCCATATCGTACATCTGCCGCGCGTCTTGACTGGGACACATTCTCTTCAAAGGGATGCTGTGGAAAATGCGAATTCCTTGAGCTCCATAACTGCATAGGATACTGTTCGAAGAGCAACGGGTGATATGGCTTCTGCCTTTTTGGCTCTATATTTCAGAGTGGAGAATATTATTGAAATAGAGTATTATAAGGGCATGAAAAGAATAACCGTTAATGTACGTTCATTTGAAGACCTACGAACACGGGGTGATTACATTTATGTTGATAAGACAGAATATGTATATCGTCTGGTGCAGAGTGAACTGGAGAACTATTACTTTATTTCTCGTCCCCGCAGATATGGTAAGAGCCTGATGTGTTCTACTCTTGCATCTCTTTTCGAGGGAAAGCGTGAACTCTTCAAAGGTCTTTATATTGACTCTACTGATTATTCTTTTGAAAGGTATCCGGTACTTTACTTTAACTTTGCAGAATACAGTACAACAAGTTATGAAGCGTTTTTGAATGATTTCCAGA
>CAVIAZ010000108.1:0-6289 GCA_963640795.1 bacterium
CTCTTTGCTGTCAATCCGGGAGCTTTGATGAGATTTCTGGAGAAGACACAGCCGGAGCAAATTGAGGCGTTAAGGAAGATACATAAGAACAATACAGAGAGTGTTATTATCAACAGCATAAATAATGCAGAGACAAGTAAGGGAGGAAGCCGCCTCGATATCCTTAAACACGGTATCGACATATCCTTCACTCACCTTGACCTCATGTATGATAAGCCGGCCTCGAATCTTAACAAGGAACTTGTCGCTTTATATAAGGAAAATATCTTCACAGTCTCAAAGGAAGTGTGGGCAAGTGATAAGGAAAGAATCGACCTTGTCATTTTCCTTAACGGCATTGCTATCATGGCATTTGAGCTCAAGTGTGAACTCTCCGATCAGAACTTCAATGATGCTATCAAACAGTGGAGAGAAGAACGCAACCCGAAGACAAGACTCTTCAGATGGAAGAGTGGCGTCCTCGTCTCTTTTGCAATGGACCTATCTCAGGTTTACATGACAACCAAGCTCGATGGATACAACACATACTTTCTCCCCTTCAACCAGGGATGTGGAGAAGGAGTCAATGCAGGAGCGGGTAACCCTATCTTAGAGGATGACTACAGCGTTCACTATATGTGGGATGATATTCTCACGAAGGACAGCATTCTTGAGATTATCCGAAAGTTCATGTTCATCGAGACGAAAAAGAAGAAGGATCCGGTAACGGGAAAGGATAAGACCACTGAAACTATCATCTTCCCAAGATACCATCAGCTCGATGTTGTCAGAAAACTCCTCGTTGACGTTAAAGAGAACCATACTGCACGCAACTACCTTCTACAGCATTCTGCTGGCTCAGGGAAGACAAATGAGATAGCATGGCTTAGTTACCGCCTGGCTTCTTTATATGACAACAATGACAAGAATATCTTTGACTCCGTCATAATATCGACAGACCGTGTCATCGTCGACAGACAGCTCCAGGATGCCATAAACATGCTTGAACATAAACTGGGGAGAGTCAGAACCCTAGGAGACAAATGTTCTTCAGCAGATTTGAAAGATGCTCTTGAAGACGGTGTGAAGATTGTCGTAACTACAATCCAGAAATTCCAATACATTGTTGATAACGTTTCTGCAATGAAGAACAAGCGTTTTGCCGTAATCATCGATGAGGCACACAGTTCAACAGCCGGGAAGAACATGATGGCTGTAACACAAACTCTTGGTAGTGATGAAATCATTGAAGAACAGACTGTTGATGATATCGTTGATGACACCATTCTTCATTCCGGCAAACAGACAAACGTCGCAATGTTCGCGTTCACAGCAACACCCAAGGCCACTACCCTTCAGCTTTTCGGCACTACAAATGAGTACGGCCAGAAACAGGCATTCCATATCTACAGCATGAAACAGGCAATAGAAGAAGGCTTCATACTGGATGTATTGCAGAACTATGTCACATACGAAACATTCTTCAAACTCAATAAGATAGTGGAAGAAGACCCGGATCTCAAAACAGATGAAGCCAAGCGTAAGATCGCTCGCTTTGTTCAGCTTTCAGATACAAATATCGAGCAGCGTATCGAGATAATCATCGAGCACTTCAGAGAGAATGTCATGAAAGAGCTGGGCGGAACAGCAAAAGCAATGGTTGTTACAGAGTCCCGTGCAGGCGCAGTCAAATACAGACAGGCTTTCGAGGATTACATCAACCGCAAAGGATACAAGAATCTTCATGCTCTTGTTGCTTTCTCGGGAAAAGTTCAATTGAACGGTGAAGAGTATAAGGAATCAAAGATGAACGGCATCTCTGAAGCCAAGCTCAGAGACGAGTTTGACACGGACAAATACCAGGTGTTGATTGTTGCTGACAAATACCAGACAGGGTTTGACCAGAAGAAACTCTGCGCAATGTACATTCTCAAGAAGCTGCACGGTGTTTCGGTTGTGCAGACACTCTCAAGATTGAATCGTATCTGTCCTCCCTACGACAAGGCCACATTTATTCTGGACTTCGCGAATGATTATGCTGATATAGAGAAGGCCTTCGCCCCCTACTACACATGTACTATTCTCAACAATACCGTTACTCCGAAGTCATGCATTGAAATATATAACAGGCTTCTTGGATACTATGTGTTCGACGAAGAAGATGTAGAAGAGTTTGCAGATTTGCGCCTTAAGGAAGATGCTACGCCGAAGCAGCGTGACAAGATGATCCGCATTCTGCAGAAAGCTGCTAGAAACATCAATGAAAGTGGTAAACAGGAAAAAGACAGGCCTAAGAGCATCCGCAAGGATATAAGGGCATATATACGTTGTTATGAGTTCCTGATGCAGGTTACGTGCCTCGATGACAGAATGCTTTATAAGACATATCTATTCCTGAGTTATCTCAAGAACATGCTAGGAGGGGAAAAACCGGGAGAATCTGTCGATATTACAGATAAAATCAAGGCAGAGAACTTTGTTCAGAAAAAGAAAGAGGAACACAAGAATACAGCTCTCGTATCTAATCCGAATGTAAATCTCTCAAATGCGGATAAAGCTAACCTTGCACCTGAAAAGAAGCTCAAGCTCTCAGAGATAATTGCAGAGATTAACAGCAAGACGGGTAAGCTGTTTGATGAGGATGTGGCCTACGGCGCAATCATCCAGATTAAGGAACTCTTGAAGAAGAATGACAAACTCAGACGGAGTGCAAAAACAAACAGAGAAGAAGATTTTGCTGTCCCCTATTATGGTGAGATTGATAATGTTCTGTGTGAAGGTCTTGAACAGAACAAGGATTTCTATTCTCTCCTCCTGAATAACGATGAAATAAAACATGAGTTCATGGATATTTTCCTCAGCGATGTCTATGTCTCGTATAATGCAGATAATGAAGAGTGTTGAACGGATAACCCATTCTATTTCTTAATTCTTGTCCCAAACTGTTGAATTCTGTCCCAAACATAAATATACTTTCTATGCATTGGGATGGAGGGACAGTTGGTGGTAAGAGTATGAAGAAGCAGAATCTTGTTAACCTGATCAAGTATCATACAGAAAATAATGAGGATGCTTTCCGTGGGGAAGTTGCCGAGATTGCACGCGACTTTGACAGGCAAGGAGAAAGCAATCTTGCACAATATCTTATGGAACTTATTTCCAGTGCAAGCTACTATGTGCCACAAACTTCCCTCGACAACCTAAAGTTCCTATGTAAGGTGAATTATTCCTCGAAACCACTTCTGCTTCCCAATATCATTGAAGAAGATGTGATTGGTATCACAAAGGCTATATCAAATAAAACGGGAATGTCGAAATATCTCTTTTACGGTGCTCCAGGAAGCGGAAAGACAGAGTCTGCCATTCAGATTGCACGCCTTTTAAACAGGGAAATCTTCTCTGTCTCTTTTGAGGAGCTGATTGACAGCAAGCTTGGTGAGACTGCCAAGAATGTATCTCTTCTCTTTGATGAGATTTCACATCTTCATAATAATAATGTGATTATTCTTTTTGATGAGATTGATGCTCTGGTCATGGATAGGGTGAACAGTAACGACCTCAGGGAGATGGGGCGCGTCACTTCAACCTTTCTGAAACTGCTGGACTCACTTGACGAGAATACTGTTATCATCGCCACCACCAATCTATTTGCTAATCTTGATAAGGCGTTAGTCCGACGTTTTGATGCTGTCATATCCTTTGATAGATATTCAAGAACTGATCTTATAGACATTGCTGATTCACTACTTTCCAATACACTCCGAAAAACCCAAAACATGAGACAGGATATAAGACTGTTCAACAAGATATTGAACAACCTTCAAACAATCCCCTACCCGGGAGACCTTAAAAGAATTATTAGAACCTCTGTTGCCTTCAGTGATGAAAACAGTGAATATGATTATCTGAGGAAGTTGTATCTTAACCTTAACGGGAATCCGGATACTGTCGATATCCAGAGTCTGAAAGAGAGCGGTTATACAACAAGAGAAATTGAGATACTTTCAAGAATTCCAAAGAGCAGCGTTTCAAGAAAACTCAGGGGATGACAGATGAATCCATTACTCCAGGTTAAATTGAGCTTCACTAAAGAGAAAAACACACCATTCCATAACGGATCCTCCCTTAAGACAGGAAAGAAAACAACTGCAGAGAAGATCGATTCATTAATCAGGAATCTTCTTGATATTGAAAGATACTACTCCAATACAGAAAAATTCATGAATGGCCTTTTAATTGATGTTAATTATTGCGATATCATAGCAAAGTCAAACAGAATAAAATCCCTTCTGAAACCTTCTAATGGTGATGCCAACAGTTCTATTGTCGGGGCTCGTTTCTCTGAGGCTCCTGAAGGCAGGGAAAACCACATTATCACGCACTATGTTGATAAAACAGTTGTAGATAAAACTATAGATACTCTTGAAAAGACAAAGCAATTTCTTATTGCAAGGCTTGACGGAAGTGCCGATGCAGATAACTTTAACAGCATTAAGGACAATAAGTTTTATTCCGGTTTTGGACTATCAAAAACCACAATTCGTGATGTGATTGTTGACTGCTCCTTTGTTGAGTCATTCTCAGTCCCGGGTATATCTGTCTATTCGGAGAGAGAATCGTTGCTTGTCACTTTCTACAAAACAGAGCTCTCACTATTGGATCTTATGGAGAGACTCGGCATAGATAACTATCGATACTTCTATACAATTTACGGAGAAAACACAATTTCCGTCTCAAAAGAGCTCTTTGAAATCCTCAACGAAAGGATTCCCTACATGATTTCAATGATTTCATCTGATTTGTCGAAAATAACACTCAATGATATCAGCGAAAGTAAGAAACTGACTGAAATCAATATTCCCTCCCCTTCCACCGAACCAGTAATCGGAGTGATTGATACTCTCTTTGACGAGAATGTCTACTTCAGCAATTGGGTTGATAATACTGACTGTCTTGATGATATCGAACGTATGGCTCTTTCAGGGGAGGCTCGAGAACACGGCACAGAGGTAAGTTCAATTATTGTGGACGGCCCCAGACTTAACCCATGGCTTGATGACGGGTGCGGAAGATTCCGAGTCAGGCATTTCGGAGTATGCGAGAATAGAATATCTACAGCAAAACTCATTAAGAAAATCATGTCTATCGTTGATAGTAATCCAGACATTCATGTATGGAATCTATCCCTAGGGACAGATGATGAAGTCTCGAAGAACTTCATCTCTTATGATGCAGCCTTTCTTGATTCACTCCAGGCAAGAAAGAATGTCATTTTTGTTATCTCAGGGACAAACGACAACAGGAAAATTAAAGAAGGAAGTCTTAGAGTCGGTTCTCCTGCAGATTCTCTAAATTCAATTGTAGTGAACTCTGTGAGACGAGACATGAAGAGTGCTTCATATTCAAGAAGAGGAAATGTACTCTCATTCTTTAATAAGCCCGATGTTTCATATTATGGAGGTGACTGGGATGAGAGAATTATTGCTTATTCTCCTTCATCGGGAGAAGTCGGGGTATATGGTACATCATTTGCTGCTCCCTGGATAAGCCGTAAACTCTGCTACCTTATTGATGTTATGGGACTGCCAAGAGAAATTGCCAAAGCACTTATAATTGATTCAGCTGCGGGATGGGAATACAAGAAGGAAACATATAAAAGGCAGGATCTTGTCGGGTATGGAGTTGTCCCTGTAGATATCAAGAGAATCCTCTCTACTCAAAACAATGAAATAAGATTCGTGGTATATGGCACATCTGAGTCTTATAAGACAACTAATTATGCTATCCCTATACCAAAAGATGAGGAGAATAAATATCCATATATCTCCAGGGCCACATTATGTTATTTTCCTGAATGCAACAGACTCCAGGGAGTTGATTACACTTCACGTGAACTTTCACTTTCCTTCGGGAGAATAAAACCAAACGGAAATATTGAACCCATAGATGGCAACGTACAGGATAATGATTCTGCATATATTGATGAGAGACAATCAAGGAAAGATTTCCGTAAATGGGAGAATACAAAATTCATATCAAAGGAAGTAAAGAAGAATAGCCGTTCTCTTAAATCATATGATGAAAGACTATGGGGAATGGCGATTACTTCAAAGAGCAGACTTTCTGCAAAATCCGATAAGCCATTGAACTTCGGAGTTGTAATCACACTCAAGGAAATCAATGGAATCAACCGTATAGACGATTTTATCAAAGCATGTACTCTCAGAGGCTGGATTGTTAATAAAATAGATGTTGAGAATAAGATTGAAATTTATAATACAAGCCAGGAAGAGATTGTGTTTGAATAATT
>CAVIAZ010000109.1:0-6256 GCA_963640795.1 bacterium
ATATACTATATTTGGGAACATCAAGCCCTAATCAATGCTTTTTACCTCAATTAACGTAAAAAAGGAAGCCCTCAACAGACTTCCCTCCCACCAGATTTCAATTAAGACTACTCTTCGTCAGATACGTCGAAGTAGCTGTTTATCACTTCAGAGAGGTCCTCTCCCTGGACAAGATTGGCCTCAACATCCCCCATGTTGCCATATTGGTAAATCTGGTCCAGAGCCTCTATGACAGCACGGATCTTTGTTCTGAGGAGGAATCCCGCCTTGGATGCAACCTCAAGAAGCACATCGGTGTCACACTCGATATCTCTGTCGTATGCCTTTCTGTAAAGATCAACAATACTTGTGATTGACCTGTTGAGCTCTTCTTTACTGAGTGTTACCAGTTCAGAGCCTCCGGTAATCCTGTCAAGGGTATCTGTCATGGCCTTTATTTCTTCTTCCGAGCGTCCGGAGAGAGCTATTGAGCTGTACTCGTTCTTACCGGCGACAACCTCATCAGAGAAAGATGACGAGAACGCGAAGACCGAATAAACACCCTCGAGAGAAGCAACCGGGTTCAGGAACCTGTTTATATTAAGGTATGCATTCTCCCGGCTCTTACGTGCCATTCTCCCGATAAGTTCTGCCTCATCAAAGAGGATGACCCATTCCTTATAGCCCATAGTCCTGAAAAGCTTGGCCATGAAGACGAAATACTCAAAAGTATGTCTCTTCTGGACAAACTTCTCCCTCAAGACCATCTTCTCATCACAATACTTCTGGTAGAGTGCCTTCAGGTCACTCTGGTTCATGAAGTACCCGCGAAGGTCAGCATCCAGTGCATCGGCATCATCATCCTTATGTCCCTGGGAATAGAGAAGAGCCTTGAAGACATAGTACAGTTTATCTGTGGAAAGCTTACGGAGTGCATAGAGATACATCTCATTGGCCTTCTCACCATCCGGGGCAAGTCTGCCGAAGAGGGAGAATATGCCACTTTCATTGCAGTCAGGAAGATAAGTGTTTTCAAGTATTCTCTTATAGAGCACATTGAGATTGCTCGGAGGAGTCTCCTTGCTGATGGAGACAAGTGACACCACATAATTCTCCTCCTGTGCCATGGAGAATATTGTGTTGAGCATGTGTGTCTTACCTTCTCCGTATTTCCCGATAATCACACGGCCTTTGCTCTCTCCCTCACTGACCTTATTAAGGTCATCCTTTATCGATGATATAAGTTCCATACGTGAAGAGGAGAAATATTTACCTACCCTTCGGGAAGGGACTCCGGAACGGAGAGCCTCAATCAGGTGACGAGCTTCGTAATCCATCAATTTTCCTCCTTCTTGTCGAGTTTGAGAGTGAATCTGTTAACCAGGAGCGGAAGCGATGTGCCGCCATATCTTGATTCCTTCATAAGTCTCTCTGCATCTTCCTCTGTCATAGGCACAGCAGAGATGTCATAAGAGGAGAAGAGGGAGGCAAGACGCTCAGACATATCGAGGATTGTCTCCTCCGAGTAGAGGGAGGCGTTAATCTTATCAAGGTCAAGTAAATCGGTGTAAAGGTTGACCCTCTTCGAGACAATCTCATTCTGGATTCTGAGCCACAGAGCCTGGTAGCTCTTGAAGCCGCACTTCTCATCGTCAATCAGGCTGCGGTCAAAGCCGAATACCAGGAAGAAGTACCTGAATGTATCGATATCGTCAATAAGTTCCCTTATTGCCTCATAGCCGTCATCCCTGCGCATCTTCGTATACTTCACAGGATTGAGGGAAGATGTGCTGATCATACTTTCAGTATTGTCGATTGAGACATAGAGTCCGCTGTACCCGGCAAGATGGACCAGCTCGGAGAGGCTCCTTATAAGATATCGTGCATTGAATTTGCTGATCTTGTACCCTGCAAGTCCGAGAGACCTCAAAGCAGAAACCTTGAGAGTCTTATCGGCATTGAGCCACCTCGAGACAATATCTGAGGTCTCCCTGTCAAGCTTGAGAGTCCCAAGAGAAGCAGAAGCAAGAAGAGAGAGTATCTGGGCAAAGTTGTAATCGAGGTTAGGATTCTCCTGGTAATATTTTCTCAGCCCCGCCCTCACTTCCGTCTTCGAGTAGAATGAAAGTTCGCCCCTGTCACCAAGCCAGGAAGAAAAGCTCTTATCAGAGTCTATCGGATAGTCATAGCCGATTGAATTGACCATGTTAACCGAACTTCTCCTGACAAGGTCTTCCAGATCAAGACTCTTGAGTATAGCCAGATAGAGGTTTGTCGGATCAGAGAGCAGAAGTTCTCTGCTGTCGAGTTCGACAGTAATGAAACCGCTGTCCTGGGCATCAAAGGAGAGGAGCTTTAGTAGGTGACTCTTCCCCGCACCCTTCTTTCCCGTGACAAACTTAATCTTGCTGCCACCATGGGAGATATAGGTATCGAAATACTCTTTTTTGATGAATGAAGAGACCTTGTCGAGTCCCACCGTAATGGAGCGCAGAATCTCCCTGTCAAGCGGGACACGACCGAAGGAGAGCTCAACCATGTTCTTATTGGCGTCCATTTTGCTATCCCGGTTTATCTGAATGAAATTGTGCTGAAGATCTGTTCGTTGCCGTTGCCGTCAAGGATTCTTATACCCTTTCCCCTTCCGGTGGAGAAAGCAACAGTCTTTCCGCTCTTTGTAACAAATCCACCCTTCTCGTTCTCTATGTAGAGGCGTGCGATATCGAATGCGAAGGCAGTCTCATCATAATCCTTCCTGCTTCTTGAAAGTGGAACCATCAGCTTGTAGATATCGAGGAGTGTAAGATATGCGCCGAATGTGAACTTGCGGCTTCCGGCCTTCTCATTCTCCCTTGCAATGAGGAGTGTATATGCATTCTCAAGGTCCTGGGCAAAGGAAACAGCATTGAAGGAAGCCTCTCCAAGTTTGTCAACAAGAGCTTTTGCAGCTGTGGCAACACTCTCCGGCCTCATGGTTGCAATCTTCTTCTTTCCGAGCACAACTTCCTGGGTCTCAGCATCAAGCTTAATCTTTGTCGGGAAAACTTCATAGTTAGGATATTCTCCGACAACATCAAGGCCCTTTGCCTTGAGAGAAGAGAGCATCTCTTCAGTGAATGTTCCATCCTGGAAGTACTGTCTGTAGTCAAAGCCTGAAAGCTTATCCAATATATCCTTCTTGGCATTAAGATACGTCTCTGTCAGACTCTCCAGGCTGGCACTGTCCTTCTCGGCAGAGCGGATGTCACCTGACAGGATATCCTTATTGAGCTTCTTCTCACATGATGAAAGCTTTGCAATCACATCTTTAATAGTCTTCTCAAGAGTTTTGAACTCTTCCAGGAATTCTTCGTAAACCATATTTGTCCTCACTGGGAAATGATATAGCACAGTACACAAGGAAGAAAAAAGAGAAAAACCTTACATGAGGACAAATTTCATGGAAACAAGAATTATTATCTTCAGACAACCCTGGACATGTTGTATACTAAATACACACATTAAGGAGAAAAGGTAATGGAAGTCAGGAAAGCATTGCCAGTCGGCGTGGAAGATTTCAATGAAATACTCACCTCAAATTACTATTATGTCGACAAATCTGGACTCATCCGTGACATACTTTCTGACCGTGCCAAGGTCACTCTCTTCACACGTCCCCGCAGATTCGGTAAGTCCCTCAACATGGGGATGCTGAAGTCTTTCTTTGAAATAGGATCTGGCCCGGAATTGTTTAATGGTCTTGCAATAAGTCAGGAGCAAGGGCTCTGTGACGAGTACATGGGTAAGTCTCCTGTAATATCCATCAGTCTGAAAAGCGTAGACGGGGCAGATTATGAGAAGGCTTTCTCCATGTGTGCAGAGATTATTAATAACGAGGTCATGAGGCACATATACCTTCTTGACAGCACAAAACTCAACTCTTATGAAAAGAAAAAATTCAAGGAACTCCTTTCCTCCGATTACACTGATGATGTCTTAAGAAACTCTCTCTGGCTACTTTCCTCATTGCTGTCAAAACATTATGGCCATAAAGTCATCATTCTCATAGACGAATATGATGTCCCATTGGACAAAGCCTACAGCCACGGCTACTACGACAGAATGGTAATTCTCATCCGTAATCTCTTTGAAAGAACATTGAAGACAAATGACAACATGCAATTTGCCTTTCTGACCGGATGTCTCAGAATCGCCAAGGAAAGTATATTCACAGGCCTCAACAATCTGAAAGTCCAGTCAATAAGCAGTGTCAGGTTTGACGAGTATTTCGGTTTCACAGAAGACGAAGTGAAGAAGATGCTCGAATACTACGGATTTGAAAGCAAACTCCAAACTATAAGGAAATGGTATGACGGCTATGAATTCGGTTCTGTCTCCGTCTATTGTCCGTGGGATGTTGTGAACTACATCTCAGATCTCCTCTCAGAGCCTGACCTTCCTCCACAGAACTATTGGGCCAACACCAGCAGTAACGACATCATCCGGATCTTCCTTGACAAGGCGACAGCAACCACAAGGGATGAAATAGAAGATCTTATTGCTGGAAAAACTGTTATAAAGAAAATCAGTGAAGATCTCACATACTCTGAACTCGATAAGACAATCGATAACCTCTGGAGTGTCCTCTACACTACAGGATACCTCACCAGGACAAACCGGGAGAAAGACAGCTACAACACACTTACCCTCAAAATCCCGAATGAGGAAATACGTACCATATTCAAGGAAAAGATTCTTACCTGGTTCAGAGATGAAGCCAAGAATGACAGTGAAAGATACACATCATTCTGCCAGGCATTCCTAGACGCCAAGCCGGATATAATTCAAGAGATGTTTGACGACTACCTGGATGACATGATTAGCATCCGTGACACTGCATCCAGAAATAACATGAAGGAAAACTTCTATCACGGATTTCTCCTCGGAATCCTTAATTTCCGCACTGACTGGATTGTAAAGTCCAACAGAGAGGGAGGACTTGGCTATAATGACATTCTCATCATGCATAGAAAAACACACACTGGGATGATAATTGAAGTCAAATACGCCGAAAATGATAACCTGGAGAAAGAATGCCGAGATGCCCTCTGGCAGATAGACAAGTACCACTATGTAGATGCACTTAAGGAATATGAACCTCAGAAGGTTTATAAGTATGCCATCGCTTGCTACAAGAAACACTCTATGGTAAGACTGGAAGAAGAGGACTGGAGGCAGGCTCAGTCTTGAAGTATGGTTACTCTCTATAAATGGCAGGAAGAATGTCTTGAAAAATGGAAGGAAGTCTCCCACAGGGGAGTAATCGAAGTCACAACAGGAGGAGGAAAGACACTCCTTGCCTCTGTTGCAGCCACCCGGCGTATAGAAGAGACAGAAGGGAATATCAGGGTATATGTTGTAGTGCCAAGGGTTGCCCTCCTTGACCAATGGAGAAAGACTCTTGAATATGTCGGCCTCAGTAGCATCGCTGTCCAGACAGGAAAGGAGATGATACCTTCCCTTATTTCCATCTTCACCATCAACCGTGCCCGAGACACTCTCCCCCTTCTTGTCGCAGATGATATGGCACATGGCCGCAATGTGCTATTGCTTCTTGACGAATTCCACCACTATGGAAGCACGGCTAACTACCACCTCTTCGATTTCAAACATTCCCCCTCCTACAGGGAGGACCTCTACTCAGCATTGGGTCTCAGTGCAACAGCAGAAGTGAGATCACTCAATACCCGTCTCATCCCTGCCATCGGCCCTCTCTTCTACAGATATACCCTGAAGAGTGCACTCTGCGACAAGGTCGTCAATGACTTTGTCCTCTTCAACATAGCGGTGAAGCTCGATGAGGAGGAAAGAAATAAGTATGACGAGATATCTGAAAAGATAACTTCACTCATGGGGGTATTGAAAACGAAGGCGCCCTCTCTTCTGAATCAGAAGCTTACAATAGAGGAATATCTTCACAGGGTAAGGGCGACAGGCGACGAAGGGCTCATAAACCTGGCAGACACCATAATGGCTTACATCCTCGAACGCCGTGGGGTGATAGCAACAGCAAAGAGCAGGCTCTCTGCTGCCAAAACAATACTTGAGACAGTGAAAGAGGAGGACAAGATCCTCATCTTCACAGAGAGAATCCGCCAGGTGAATGAACTCTATTATCTACTTACAGAAGAGGGATACACATGTACACGATACACAAGCAATATGGAGAAGGAAGAGAAGAAGAGGAACCTCAATGCCTTCCGTGACGGGGAGAAGAGGATACTCATAGCCTGCAAAG
>CAVIAZ010000110.1:0-6108 GCA_963640795.1 bacterium
GAGAAGACCTTCTCCCAGATTATGGAAGAGAAGGGGGACAACAGAAAGAAGAAAGCCTCCCTTACAATAAATGAACTCAGACGTATGGGTGTGCAGGCAACACTCGACCTCCACGGAGAGACTCAGAAGGACAGCGGGGAGATGATCTCATCATTTCTCAATGAGTCATATGAACATGGATTGAGAAAGGTTTCGATAATAACGGGGAAGGGCCTTCACAGTGAGACGGGAAGTTCTGTTTTGAGGGACCTTGCATTCTCCCTCCTCTCCGGTTCTCCACTTGTTCAGGAAGTAAGTCCGGCTCCCCTCACAAGGGGTGGAAGTGGGGCTCTCTGGGTCATACTCAGGGAAAAAAGCGAATAAAAAACGGGCCGTTAAAGCCCGAACTTATCTTTCTCTGTAGATGATTCTGCCCTTTGTAAGGTCATACGGTGAGAGTTCGACCTTGACAGTATCACCCGGAACGATACGGATGTAATGCTTTCTCATCTTTCCAGAGAGGTGTGCAAGAATAACAAGACCATTGGTCAGTTCCACACGGAAAGTTGTGTTCGGTAAGGCTTCCTTGACTACGCCTTCTACTTCAATTGCTTCTTCTTTAGCCATTCTTTCTCCTAAGGGTTAAACCTCGAACAGTTTAGTTACAGAAAAAAGATATGTCAATTGAAGAGCAAAGCGTCTTGAAGAAAACGGGTTTAAGGTCCATCCTTACACACATGAAACGGCGGAGGTGACTATGGGCGCATTAAGTAATTATTTAAAAGAACATAACGGCATGATCAGTGAGGAGATGGCTTATTATCTCTCCGGTCTTGATCTTGTTTCAACTGTCTCTCCGGAACTTTCCTCTTTGATAGTAAAGGAACTCAGAGACCAGAGGACAAACCTCAAACTTATAGCAAGCGAGAACTTCTCATCCCTTCCTGTGCAGGCGGCAATGGGCAACCTCCTGACAGATAAATACGCAGAGGGGTTCCCATTCCACCGCTTCTATGCGGGCTGCGACAACGTTGATGAGATAGAAGCAGAGGCAGTGGAGACAGCAAAGCGTCTCTTCGGCGCAGAGCATGCATACGTCCAGCCTCATAGTGGTGCAGATGCCAACCTCTGTGCTTATTGGGCAATACTCAATGCCAGGGTACAGGTTCCGGCACTTGAGGAGATGGGGATAAAGAATCCTTCCGAAATGAAGAGGGAGGACTGGAACAGGATAAGGGAAATTCTCCATAACCAGAGACTCCTCGGGATGGACTACTACTCCGGTGGTCACCTCACGCACGGCTACAGACAGAACATATCTGCACAGCTCTTTGATGCATATTCCTATGCAGTTGACAGAGAGACAGGGCTCTTGGACTACGATGAGATAGAGAGGATGGCGAAGGAGATAAAGCCACTTATACTCCTGGCAGGTTATTCAGCTTACCCCAGGAAGGTGAACTTCAAACGCATGAGCGAGATAGCACACTCTGTCGGAGCTGTCTTCATGGTCGATATGGCCCACTTTGCCGGTCTTGTGGCTGGAAAGGTCTTCGATGATGAGTATGAGCCCGTGAAGTGGGCCGATGTTGTCACAACAACCACACATAAGACTCTCCGTGGTCCGAGGGGTGGAATGATTCTCTGTAAGGAAGAGTTCAGGGAGTCTGTCGACAAGGGGTGCCCCCTTGTAATCGGAGGACCACTCCCGCAGGTGATGGCAGCAAAGCTAGTAGCACTCAGGGAAGCTGAGAAGGATGAATTCAGGGCTTATGCAAAGAGGATAGTAAGTAATGCCTCCGCTCTGGCATCCTCCTTCATACGGAAGGGGACGGTGGTCCTCACAGGCGGAACAGACAACCACCTCATGCTACTTGATGTCTCTCCCTACGGTCTTAACGGGAGACAGGCAGAGAGCATTTTGAGGGAGTGCGGGATAACACTTAACCGTAATGCCCTTCCGTTTGACAGAAATGGTGCATGGTATACATCGGGACTCAGAATCGGAACCGCTGCCGTGACAACCCTCGGTATGGGCGAGAAGGAGATGGATGAGATAGCCGATATAATCACCACGGTACTCAAGAATGCAAAGCCTCTTGTTCTCACAAAGGGAGAGCATAAGGGAGAAGAGAGCAAAAACAGGGCAACGGTCAGTAGGGAAGTGAAGGAAGAAGCGAAGAAGAAAGTTGAAAACCTCCTCGGGAGATTCCCGCTCTACGGAGAGCTTGACCTGGACTACCTGGAGAAAAACTTCCCGTACACAAAGGAAAAATAAGATAGGGAGAGGCTGAAAACCTCTCCTTTTTAAACACTTTCTCCCCTTCCGTCTGACTTTTGTTGCAAAAAATGCAACAAATTGACCTAAATTCCCAACTTCTATAGAATCTGTCTGTTTTGGGAATAATGTCGAATGAATAGATACATAGTAATAAGTCTGATGGTAGTGCTTCTCGCTCTTACAAGCTGCAGCATGGTTGCAGAGCATGAATGGAGTCCATGGAGTGTTATAAAGGAAGCAACCTGTGAAGAGACAGGATTAAGGAAGGCAACCTGCCTTATCTGCGATGCAGAGAAGGAAGAGACAATCCCGAAGCATGCACATACGCTCAATGCGCACAACAAGTGCTCCGAGTGTGGTAAGTACCAGATAGCAGAGGACTATGGTGAGGGTGATACGCTCTCGCGTAAGCTCCAGATCGCCATCAGCGATATTTCCTCCGAAGGCGCAATAGTCGCCCTCCACGAAGGAACATACAACTTCGGGGAAATCGGAGCCCAGACAATAAGTGAGAAGGGCGTCACAGTTGAAGGTGTCAGGGGAAAGAACAATGAAAACACAGCTGTCTTCACCCTTCCTTCAGGAACAGGAGAGGCCATAAAGGCAACAGGAGAAGATTTCTCGCTGAAGAATGTCACAATCAACGCAGCTGGATCCTCTTCAGGTGTTCTTACTCTAACAGGTAATAATGCCGTGATTACCAATACCGATATTAACCTGTCTGGCTCTTCCAAAGATGCAAAAGCCCTTGGGGATATAACAGATGGTCAGAGTGTAACTCTTGACAGCGTAAATATTAATGGAGGAGGGATTACATCGTCGGGTGACCTTGTTGTCAAAAATTCGACAATAGAGACATCTTCCGGTGGGGATGCACTCGACATAAAGGGCGGTACAGTTTCCCTCACAGGTTCAACGCTTGAAGGTAATGTCAAAAGTGAAAAGACAATTGAGTCAATTACGATAACAGGTAGCTCAATCAATACAGGGAATACCAATGGCACAAATACCCTGAAGGGAAAGACTGTCACGATTGACTCATCCAATCTCGGCGGTTCTTCCGATATTACCGCAACAGGGGATGCAATAATAAGTGGAAGTAACCTGAAGAGTGGAGGAAATGGGAGCACGACAACAAAGATAACAGCATCCACTGTCTCTCTTGATTCCACAACAGTAGGAGGCTCGGTAACAGTTGAGGCAACAAAGAAGACATCGGTTACCGGAAGTTCCATCAATGAGGGCAAAGAGGATGGAAAACTCTCCCTTATCAGTCCAGTGATTTCGATTGCGGGGACAAAGCTTGCCGGAGACATTTCCCTTGATGCCGGTTCTTCTTCAACAGCTAACAAGATAACAATAGAGGAGAGCTCTGTGAATGACAGCGGAAGCGGAAAGCTCACCGTCACAGGAGGAACTCTCGCTGTCGACAAGTCAAGTCTCGCTGGTGATATTACAATCGAGAAGAGTGTAAGCGGGGCAAAAATTACTTCCTCCACAATCGATACGTCTGCGGGCTCGAATGCACTCAAGACAGGAACTGATATAACAATAGAGGGCTCGACAGTGACAAAGGGTTCGGGACTCTATGTAATTCCTACAACAGGAACAACAGTAAAAGTGAGTATCTCTTCCTCCACTTCCGATACCGGAGAGGAAATAACGAACCAGACGATGAGAAACATAGTCTCCAAAGAACTCACTGATGATGAAGTGAACAAAGGGGATGTAATCTATCCCTGGACTAGTGGCGGTTCCTGTTCGGTAGACGATGCGGTTGTCCCTGAGTCCCTTTTCTTCACGCTCCAGAACAATGATGGTACTAAATATACCTTCCAGGCCGATAAGGGGGTTGAGATAACTCTCTCCAGCTATGTTCAGAGCAGGGGAAGCGGATACGTTGGCCCGACATTCTACAGTAACACCAGTTACACAAATGAAATAAAGAAAATCAAACTCACTGGAGACAACAAGTACATCATCACTTCTCCCTCCACAGATACATCAGAACACAGTGGAAATATTGCAACTAAGTGGGAGTACAAGGTCTCCTTCAACCTTGACGGTGGAACCGGAAGCACAGCAACAGCAACAACGAAAGACAATGGAAAGCTTACAATCACCAACCCCACCAAGGCCAATTGCACCTTTGCAGGCTGGTATGATGCTTCGGACAGTGAGAAGAAGGTAATATCAACAGCAGTAAAAGGCTCGGACAATACAACATCCGTAACCCTTACAAAACCAGCCACTCTTGAGGCTAAGTGGGGAGTGGAGTTGATTGTGAATGGAGAGAACAAGGGAATAAAAGACATCGGGACTGTTGTTGCCGTTGCTTCTTTGGGAACTCCAACTAAGGATGGATGTGAGTTTGAAGGATGGTATACAGATTCAGATTTATCCAACAAGGTGACCGGAAATTTAACCCTCACAGAAAATACGACACTTTATCCTAAGTTCGTTTGCAAAGTTACTTTTGATGCGAAGGGAGGTACTTTCGCTACATCGTCTGGAGAGAAGATAGCAAATGGGTTGAAAGTCGAGTACGGAAAGACAATTGCAGCTGATCAGCTTGAGATATCAAAAACTGTGAATGAACAAAGCCTTCATTTTGGAGGTTGGTACACAGATGAGGAATATTCAGGCACTCAAGTCGAAAGTGGTACGAAAATAGAAAAAGGTATGAAACTCTACGCTAGGTGGCAGGTTGCCTACACTGTAAATGGTGGAGAAACTCAGTATATTGACGAGGGAAAATCTCTTAATATCTCTGACCTTCCTGAAAGTAAGACTGAAGAAAAAACCTGGATTAAAAGTGTTACATGGTATAGAGATAGCGTTGCCGATGAAAATTTATTGAGTGGTTCTGTTACCATGAATGCTGGCCAGAATGATCTGAAACTTGTATCGAAAATTGAGTGTTATACTCCTACTCTCAATTGGAGTGATTCAACCAGGGATGATTCTCGGGCTGTGGCTGGGCAATCTCAGACATCAGAAACTGCCGAGGTATCAACTGCTGACGGGAAACTTTCTCTCCCGACTTTAACATCCACTAATTATGACTTTGTAGGTTGGGTTAAGGAGGATGGGACAGAAGTCTCTTCCGATACGGTGGTGGACAGAACTTACAGCAGTCTTACTCTCAAGCCGAAATGGACAATCAAGAGAATAACCATGACGATTGGTGATACGTCTTGTGGACTAAAGGCTGGTGATACCCTTTTGGCTTATGTTCCAGACAAAGGGTATAACATTTACAAAAATACAAAAGAGGATACGGCTACTACTGGAGAAACTTCGGAGACGAAGGGTAGGATTGCTTCTGGAGACAACTCTATGGTGTATGGTTATGTTACCTTGAGAAAGGGAGAAAACTCTAAGAACTATAGTGGAAAGAATTACTACTATTTTACATACTCCGGAAAAGACCTCTTTTATTATGGTAGCGATAGTTATGAGAGTGAGAAAATAGGTGACTACTCTGGGGCCACCGCCTGTGAATTTTCCCTGAACACAGAGGACAAAATTGAGATAGTTGTGAACGAGGCTCAGAAGATCACGATAGATAACAAAGAATACACGGTAAAGTCACCGACGATTGAGATAGATGGAAAGAGTATCAAGTTGGGTGGGGAAGAGAAGACCACCGCATCGAACTCGTCGGGAGGCTCGGAAGTTTTTGATGGATGGTATGTCGGTGAGACGAAGATAAGCGGAACGTATACTGTGACATCGGGATTGGAGATATCATCGAAGTGGACAAATGAGCAATGAGACTGTTTTGTTGCAAAAAATGCAACAAATTGACCTAAATTCCCAACTTCATTAAACTCTGACTGTTTCGC
>CAVIAZ010000111.1:0-6009 GCA_963640795.1 bacterium
ATACCTTCTTCCCTACCAGCTGCTATGCCTTCTTCCCTGCCAGCCGCCATGGCTTCTGATCTGCATTTTGCCCAGCCTTTTTCCAAGCCCTCCTGTATCGCCTCCTCTACCGTCATCTTCATATACTGAGCATACTTCAGTTTCTCACTCTGTCTCATATGTGCCTCCAGTTCATATTTTTTCTCGTTAATCAACTCTACGAGAATTCCTCTGTCAAGACATTCGAAAATCGTCTTCTCTATTGCCTCAATACTATTTCCGTAAAGACTGGCATTTCTGTCCCTTGTCTCACAGAAATCAAAAAACTCCTTTGCTCTGCCACTACTGTTCCTACCTGTGAGCACACCGACCGGAATATATGGCTTATGCAACTCAGGAAAAGAGAGAGATGTAACATGAATCTCCTCAGGAACACTCTCTTTCCCCACATAGAAAACATACAACTCAAAGTCCGGAACGTCCAGCTTTTTCCTCCGGTGTTTCCTTATCTGGAAATCAGGAACTACCATGGGATAGAGAGCTGTGCAATACTCCATCAATCTGTATCCTATATTCTCCGTCCATACCGATTGGCACTCTATGAGAATGAGTTTCTTTCCCCTGACGGTAAAGGAACAATCATTGTAGATGTCCTCGATGAAGAGATTCTCGATATTGACCAGCCTTATGTCATCCTGTGTCACACTGGTGTCCTCAGGATGAATATTCTTGTAGAAGTCCAGAAGATAATCTTTCCTCTTTATACAAAGGGCAAAGGCCGTATCCTTGATTTTCCCGTTTGGAACCAGATGTTCTCTGTCGATAAGCCGGCTGTAATATTCCAGCGGTCTCTCGTACTTATTGCCACTTTTGGATTCTGACATTTTCACCTCCTTTATATATAAGGTCGAGAAGTGGCAATTTATGTCAAAATCAAATACAGATCCCAAAGCAATCTGTACTTTCAAAATTTATGTTTCCATCTTTACATATGGAAAACAAAGTGGAATAGAACAAAAAAACATCCTGAAAATTAAGAAAACCGAAGAATTAAAAATTTTGTCAATGACGGCTTTAGAACTCCCCTGCAAGAGCCTCCAGCTGGGCAGCGGACTTCTCATTGAGTGCGCTCATGATTGTCACACCATGTTCAGCCCACTCTATGTCCTTGCTCTTCTCGAACATATCCTTCATTATCCTCGAAGCGACAGGGCCCCATGAACCGTTCTCGATAAGGCCGATCTTCCTCTTCTGATAGAAACGGTGTGTTAGCTTCTCAATGAAGGTCCTCATCGGAGGGAAGATATCTCCATCATATGTTGTGGTGGCAAGAATCAGGTTTTTGTGTCTGAATGCCGATGCGACTGCATATGAGAGGTCACACCTCTCCAGGTCATAGCATTCGACAGTTCTCCCCTTCTCTTCCAGCATGGCGACAAGTTTCTCCACAGCGTCCTTTGTATGGCCGTAGACAGAAGTGTAGGCAACTGTAATCCCGTCATCCTCTGGAGTATATGAAGACCATTTGTCATAAAGGTCTATGTAGTAGCCGAGGTTATCGCTGAGCACAGGGCCGTGAAGAGAGCAGATTATTCTTATATCGAGAGCAGAAGCCTTCTTCAGAAGATTCTGGACCATAGTTCCGTACTTCCCCACAATACCTATGTAGTAGCGTCTTGCCTCCAGAGCCCAGTCCTCATCATCACGTCTGAGGTCATTGGCAATGAATGAGCCGAAACCGTCGGCAGCAAAGAGGACCTTATCTCTGGAATCATAGGTGACCATGACTTCCGGCCAATGGACCATCGGGGCGGCAACAAAGGAAAGGGTATGGCCGCCAAGGGAGAAGGAATCACCGTCCTTTATGACAATCTGTCTCCCGGCATAATCTGTGCCGAAGAAATTTCTCATCATTCCAAAAGCCTTAGCAGACGAGATAATCTTCGCATCCCGATATTTCTCCATGAAGGCAGTAATACCGCCTGCATGGTCAGGCTCCATATGCTGGACGACAAGATAGTCCGGTTTCCTGTCACCAAGTTCCGTCTCTATATTCTCCAGCCACTCGGAGGCAAAGTCTTCCTCAACTGCATCCATGACAAGGCTGAGGCCCTCACTCTCTATAAGATATGAATTGTATGACACACCTCTCTCCACAGGATACTGGCCCTCAAAGAGATCAACCTTATGGTCATTCACACCGATGTATTTTATATCTTCTGTAATGTTCATCTTTTCTTCCTTTACTATCAGTAAATATTATTGATAACTTCCCTTAAGCTCAATATTATTTCCTTCACTTACCTGATTTTTCACTATACAATTTCCATATGGAAAAGAAAGAATACAGAATTGCAGCCCTTGCAGAGACACCACGCACTCCGGATGAACTCCTCTCCGGCACATTCAATGATGAAATAAAAGAGAGGATGGAAACTGTGATAAGAATTGAGGGTCCTGTCAGAGAAAGCCTGTTGTACAAACGGGTTCTCAACTCATATTCCCTGTACAAGAACGGCTCACTCCTCAACACTCTTCTCACCTCATTGAGTTCATCACTCCACTTCCCGGTTACAGTGGATAGAGGCTTAGAGAAGGTCTTTCATACAGGAGACGACGAAGACTACTTCAGGCCAACTCCGCTCGGGGAGACACGTTACTCCTACCAGATTCCAGACAGGGAGGGGGCTAATGCCATACTCTATATCCTGGAAACCGGAGACCGGTCTTCCTACACGAAAAGCGAACTCTACAGGCTCTTCATGGCAGAGATGGGGTACCAGAGAAGTGGGGACAGGATAGAGGAACTCTTTCAGAATGCATTGAAGGACGAAAGGATAAAACGTAGCGGAAACGGCAGAATAATCAAATAATGATTATTGCCGGATAACTCAAAAAATGGGAATTTTCCGCCTTTTACCTCAAATTTTTCTTTACAAATCAACTTTTCACCATAATACTGGATAAACATAGGAGATTATTATGCTCATTAATTTGAAAAAGAAACCAAAAATAGTTGAGAAGAACGTAGCACGTTGCAGGGAAAAAGGTATTACTCTGCCTACATTCGCTCAGATGAAGGACCCAAGCCTTATCCCACAGGAAGTCAAGGACAAACTCAAGAATGTCGGACTCTGGGATGTAAACCCGCTCAACTTATATAGAATCAACTGGCACAACGAACCTGTCGAGAAAGGTGGCCAGTTCGGTGATGTGAACTACATCGAAATCCCGCAGAAGATTACAGGTACAAAAGCAAAAATCTATGCCCTCGCTGGAAAGTTCTTCCCATGCGGAGTCCATAAGGTCGGCGCTACATACGCTTGTCTTGCCCCGGCACTTGTGACAGGTAACTTCGATGCAGTCGAGCAGCAGGCTGTCTGGCCGAGCACAGGTAACTATTGCCGTGGCGGTGCATACAACTCAGCTCTCCTCGGATGTAAGAGTATTGCCATTCTTCCTGAAGATATGTCACAGGAGAGATTCAACTGGCTCAAGACAGTTGCAGGCGAGATTATCGCTACTCCGGGATGTGAATCAAACGTAAAGGAAATCTTCGACAAGTGTCATGAACTTGATGCAGAGAGAGGAAAGCACATTGTCATCTTCAACCAGTTCGAGCAGTTCGAAAACTATCTCTGGCACTACGAAGTAACCGGTTCAGCTATCCTTGAAGTCATCAAGAAGCTTGGAATCAAACCGGAGAATGTCCGTGGCTACGCTTCCTCCACAGGTTCAGGCGGAACTCTTGCTGCAGGCGACCATCTCAAGAAGGTCTACCCGAATATCAAGATTGCAGCAGGTGAGGCTCTCCAGTGCCCGACACTTCTCAGAAACGGTTTCGGTGCCCACAGAATCGAAGGAATCGGCGACAAGCATGTTCCATGGATTCACAACGTAAAGAATACTGACATGATCTGTGCTATCGACGACCAGGATTGTATGGATATCTACCGCCTCTTCAACGAGAAGGAAGGTGTTGAATATCTTAAGTCAATCGGTCTCAGCGACAAGGAACTCGACAACCTGAAGCTCTTCGGAATCTCAGGTATCGGCAACATGCTCTCCGCTATCAAGATGGCCAAGTATTATGAAATGGATGAGAATGACGTTGTCTTTACAATTCTCACAGACAGCTCTGTCATGTATACATCACGTCTCAAGGAACTCGATGAACAGCAGGGCAAGTTCTCCCTCATGGAGGCTGCAAGAGTGCACGCTGCTGCCCTCATGCACCAGACAAGGGAAAATGCTCTTGAGCTTACTTATTATGAAAGACTCCGCGTACACAACCTCAAGTACTACACATGGGTTGAGCAGCAGGGCAAGACATATGAGGAACTCAACAGACAGTGGTATGACAGGGACTACTGGACAGATATTCCTAAGATGACAAAGACCATCGACAAGCTGATTGAGGAATTCAACGCTAAAGTAAGGGGCTGATAAAAACTCACCTCTTCCGGCCGGGAGTTTTTCCCGGCTATATTTTTCTAAGGAGAATTTATGAGATTCAAATATGTTTGTTCAGACTGCGGCAGGGAGTATGTCACAGATAAGATTATGTATCTCTGCCCGGAGTGCGAGCGTCTTAACACCGGAGAGACCTTTCCGAAAGGCAACCTCATCGTAAAGCTCAATGATGATGTATTGAAGAAGGCAAAGGCAAAGGAACATGTCACACCATTCGACTTCTACCCATACGAGGCCGAGGATGACGGCTCCTTCCCTGTCGGTATCACCCCACTGATGGCTCCGAAGAGAATCAGAGACGAATTCGATACCCCCAACCTCTTCTTCAAGCTTGATACACTTCTCGTCTCAGGCTCCTTCAAGGACAGGGCAAGCTATCTTGTCGCCCTCCAGGCAAAGCACCACGGAGAGAAGAAGATTACACTTGCTTCAACCGGCAATGCAGGTGCTGCAATGAGCGCAGTAGGAGCAGCAATGGGAATTGAGATAGTACTCTTTGTTCCTGCAGCTGCACCGATTAACAAGCTTATGCAATCAGTACTCTATGGAGCAAGAGTTATCCCTGTAAAGGGAAGCTACGACGACGCATTCAAGCTGAGTATCGAGTACACACGTCTCCACGGAGGTATCAACCGTAACACGGCATACAATCCTATGACAATCGAGGGAAAGAAGAGCATATCGATTGAACTCTTCGAGCAGATGGGAAGGAAAGCTCCCGATGCTGTTTATGTGCCAGTCGGTGACGGCTGTATAATCGCAGGTGTTGCAAAGGGATTCAAAGATCTCCTCGACGCCGGTCTCATTGACAGGTTGCCACGCATTATATGCTGTCAGTCTGAAGAGTCTCCTGCCATAAGCAATGCCATCAACAATGAAGACTACAGGGCAGTCAGTGCAACAACAAGGGCTGACAGCATATCTGTTGACCTTCCTGCCAACGGAAGAATGGCAGCACGCTATGTGAAAGAATCTAAAGGATGGGCAGTCAAGGCTTCCGACAAGGAGATTCTTGACAGCCAGCTTGTGCTCACTTCAAAGAGCGGAGTTCTTGCCGAGCCTGCTGCAAGCTGTGCTTTTGCCTGCTTCATGAAGGACAGGGACCACATGGTGAAGGAACTCGGAAAGGATGCAACTGTTGTTGTTCTCCTTACTGGAACAGGATTCAAGGATATGAAAGCCTTCGACGGAAGAGTCTCCATGCCACCTGCCATCGAGAACAGCATAGAAGAAGTAAAGAAACTCGACTGAATGTAAAAGGCTGTCTCGTCCGGTTTTCCGAGAGGCAGCCTCATGATTAGGTGGAGAGAAAACACTCCCCCACATACTATCTTTCTGGCATACACCGTCAATCAGGAGATTCTCCCGGGGGAAAAAGCCAAAAACTCTTCCAATCATGTTGACACTCTTTCCCAAAGGTGCAACGATAACTGAGTATTCGGGCTATAGCGCAGAGGTTTAGCGTACAAGTCTGGGGGACTTGGGGTCGGCGGTTCAAATCCGCCTAGCCCGACTTTTTTTGTCAGCTTTTTTCACTAAAACACAAATGCTTTAATC
>CAVIAZ010000112.1:0-6005 GCA_963640795.1 bacterium
GAAGGGAACTCCTATCGGTACGTATGATACTCTTATCGCAGGACAGGCAATCTCCCGTGGATTAATTCTCGTCACACACAATACCAAGGAATTCAGCCGCATTCCAAACCTTGTCGTTGAAGATTGGGTTCTGTGATTCTCAGATAAGCAAGATGCCTCAAGCGCAACTACACTTGCGGGCACTATTAGTGCGAAGTCTGAGTAATCTTCAGTCTAATTGTCCACAGTCGAACTGCTCTTAAGGAATATCTTCTTCGAGAGCTTTCTTATTGCCCTGAAGGAGGTATCAAGCCTGATTATAGCCTGTGTCCTTGAACGCTTGAGATACAACCCGTCATTCTTCACTTCCGTATTGTAGAACCCTGCTGTTGCTATACGGGGAGAGTCTATCTGAGTATAAGAGTTAGCAAAGTACATAACCTTGGTCTCTCCCGGAAGGAGGATCAGGTTCTCAGTTCCGCGCTCCCCACCAGTAAAGCCGAGGGCGAGACTTCTTATCTGGGGAGTTGCTCCATCAAAGAGCGCCCAGGGAGAGTCCATCCTGCCGTACCAGTTTTCACCAATCGAGCAATACGGGAAGATATATTCATTGTCTGCTTCCTTCTTCGGAGTGAAGACGAAGTAGCCCATCTGGTCGGAGGGGTTGATTACACTCACCCAGTTCATCTCCTCCGCATCTGTCTCCCCCAGGATGTAATCATAGGTTCCGGTAGGAGAAGGAACAGTAGAAGCATCTCCCGTGCCACCACGGAGAAGAGGGGCAGACTTAAGGTCATCAAAGACAACTCTAGGGACAAAGCGGTTCACACCGGACTCCCTGTAGGTCAGAGGGTAGACACAGAACGAATGAGCATTGGTGTTAATATAAGCACCCTGCTCGATGAGCGGGGAGGAGAGCATGCTCACACACTTGGCATTCCCCGTAAGGTCCCTCTCCTCATTGAGGTTTGTAATGCTGATTGCCGTGTAGATAACGTCCTGCTGCGGAAGGATGAGATCAACACGTCCTACCTTGTAGTGGTTGTTCTCCGTCCGTGATTTCATATCACTATACTTCCAGACTCCCCCGAACTCGTCTTCCGTTCCGTAACGGCGGAGAGTCCAGTAAGTATTGGATGTGTTGGTTACATCATCCGAACCCGTGGGGAAATTGAAATAAGCACCACCAGCCTGGTAAAGCCCCTGGCTCATCCTCCACCATTCCCCGTTGCTGTCACTCATGACACCGCTTCCCGTACCCCTGAAATAAGGAAGGCACAATGGTGAAATGCGTGCACCGTTACCGTTACGGACGCTGAGTTCGAGAATGACCTCGCCCTGGTCTTCAATCAGGGCCTGGAAGGTCTCATTAGACATAAATGTGGCGTATCTTCCCTCCCACAGGGAGAGTCTTCTAATATCCATAGCAATAATATAACATGTGAAAAACAGAAAGGTTACTTTAAAGATAGAAAGATATTACAATATCATAAATGCGGAGGCCTTATGATCACTTACAATGACGGCATATTCATCATAGAAACAGAAAACACATCTTATATCTTCTCTGTAGAGAACACAGGCTTTCCGGAGCACATATACTACGGTAGGAAACTCATGTTTCCCCTCTCCTCCCTTCTCGGAATGAGGGAGAAGCACCTCAAGGCACCCCATATGGCAGCAAGGTGCTCAAAGGAGTACAGCGAGTTCTCACTCTCTGACACACTCCTTGAATTCTCCACAGAGGGAATGGGAGACTACAAAGTCCCCCTTGCTGCAGTATCCCTTTCAGAGAAGGGGGAGAGAACCCTCTCTCTCAAATACGACTCTTATAAGATTACAGACGGCATAGTGAGAATGAACGGCCTCAGGCTCCCGCAGGCAATTGCAACCGGAAATGAGGCAGAGACTCTCTGTGTTACATATAGAGACACCAGGAGAAAGATTACTCTCATCACCTACTACACTTCGTTCTATAAAGCAGATGTCATAACAAGAAGATCAGTTATAGTGAATGAATCTTCCGGTAGTATCACAATAAGGTCTCTCCTCTCATCTTCCCTCGACCTGAGGGCAAGGGGAGTGAAGATTACATCCTTCTCGGGAAGATGGGGTAAAGAGAAACAGATTAAAGAGAGAGTAATGGATGAGGGAGAGATTGTAGTTGAATCAAGAACCATCCAGAGCGGAGAGACAGACCCTACAATAATCATTGAAAACGGTAAGGACACTTACCTCATGTCTCTCATCTACTCCGGTGCTTTCAGAGCGACTGTAACAGAGACTCATGAAGGAATAACACATATAACAACAGGGATTAACCCGGATCTCTTTACATGGAAGCTGGAGAGTGGTGAACACTTCGAATCTCCGGAGGCTGTACTTGCCTACTCGGACGGAGGACGTATTAAGGCTGGAAATCTCATGAAGAAGTTCATCGAGAACCACATAAGACGCGGTTTCTGGAAGGACAAGATGAAGCCTATTCTGCTCGATACCTGGTCGGCACTTTCATACGACCCTGACGAGAGGGATGTATTGAAGATGGCTAAGGAAGCTAATGAACTCGGCTTTGAAGGGATAGTGATAGCTGACGGATGGTTCGGGGCAAGAAGAGACAGTACATCCTCTCTCGGTGACTGGTATGCTGATACCAAGCACTTCCCTTCCGGCATCAAGAGCCTCGCAAATGAAATCCACTACCTGGGACTTATGTTCGGTCTCTGGTTCGAGATAGAGGGAATAAGCGAGCGCAGCATGCTCTATAAGTCCCATCCCGACTGGATAGTTGGAAGAAATACAAATGAAAGTGTAACAGCAAAGAACGAATTCCTTATTGACTTCTCCCGGGAGGATGTCCAGGAGTGGGCAATCGACACACTCTCAGAGATTATTAAAGGTTATAAGATAGATTATATCCGCTGGAGTCTCTCACGCTTCCAGGGAGACCTCTGGTCAAATGGCTCAGAAAGAGACAGCGGGGAATTCATGCACCGCTACCTCACAGGGCTCTACCATGTACTCGATACAATAACAAAGACTTTCCCGAAACTCTACATAGAGGGAGCAAGTGCCGGTGGTATGAGATTCGACATGGGTATGCTTTCTTATATGCCAAGTATCCTCACAAGTGAAAACCCGGATCCACTTGGTAAGCTCTCCGTCATAGAGGGAACGGGGATGATCTATCCCCTTTCCGTCATGACGAACATCATTACAGAGTCCGGCATATCTCCCGCACGTAAGACAGACAGGGAGACACAATTCAATGTCTTCTCCTTCGGTGTATTGGATTACTCTCTAAACCCGATGGAGCTATCGAGCAGGGACAAGATAAGACTTGTGCAGCAGATTGACTTCTACGTCGGCTACCGGCAGCTTTTCCAATACGGAACATTCACACTCCAGGAAGACAATGAGGAGAGGACAGTATGGACAGTCTCCGATGGAGACAGTTCCACTATCCTGATGCTCTACTACCTCAAGAAAGGTGAAATAAACAGGAGTGCAGAGAAACTTTATGTGGAGTGTGCCAACGAGAACTATTACTACTCATTCATTGCACGTACCCATATACAGAGTGAAATTGAAGACCAGATCTATCCGCAGGAGATGGAGTGCTACAACATATCGGGAGATGCCCTGAAGTGGGCAGGAGTAACACTTGTCGATAACTCAAGCGGTAACGGCTGGGAAGACGGAATGAGGGCTCTCAGAGACAATACAACACGGCTTTACATAATAAAGAAAGAGGAAAGAAAGTGAACAAAATAGTAGTAGCGGGAGGAGGCGTATTCGGTACAGCAATAGCAGAGCGCCTCACCTGGAACAGAAATAACAGTGTAACGGTCCATACAATAGAAGAGGACGTCTACCTCGATATAACAAATAATCACCAGAATACGAAGTACTTCCCAACGAAGTTTCTCTCCCCTTCATTGAAGGCAACAATGGATGATGAGATCTTTGAAGGAGCAGATGTCATCATGCTTGTCCTTCCCTCCAAGGCCATAGTCCCCTTCTCGGAGAGGATAAAGACAAATAAGAATCCCCTTATAGTGAACCTGGCCAAGGGAATGAGTGACGAAGGAGCATTCATCACAGAAGATATTCCATTCACCCGGAGAGCCAGCATGAAGGGGCCGTCATTTGCAATTGAAACAATGAATGGATTTCCAACATCCTTCACCTTCGGAGGAAAGAGGGAGGACTATGAATACTTCAAGAGCAATATCCTACCTCATACAGGATTCACCCTTGACTGGACAGAAGATACAAGAAGTGTAGAACTCTGCTCCATTCTCAAGAACATGTATGCAATAGCGATAGGACTGGTATCGGGAAAGTACGGGTCTCCGAATGTTGACTTCCTGGTCTACACGAAGGCTGTGAAGGAGATGAGAGAACTCTTGAAGCTCTACTCCTGCTCAGAAGATACAATCTTCTGCTATTGCGGACTGGGAGACCTCGGACTTACTGCCCTCAATGACCTTTCACGTAACAGGACATTCGGTATGCTCCTTGGAAAGGGATTCCTCTTCAATGAAGAGAAGAATGCAGCAACAGTAATAGAGGGAAAGAGAACGATAAAGCTTGTGAAGAAGTTCATCATAGAGAAGGGAAGAGAAGAAGACTTCCCACTCGTGAACAACCTCTACTCCCTTCTCTATGAGAACGGAAAGATTAATGACTATTACCTCTCGGTCTTAAGTTGATATGGACAGAGTAAAGAGAAAGGAAAACCTCAAGTCCTTCATAGTCCTCGCCCTCCCGATAGTGGCAGAGGAGATTCTCTCAACCCTCCTGCAGTATGTCGATACCGCAATGGTAGGCCAGCTTGGGGCATCTGCAACTGCCGCGGTGAGCCTCACCAGCACCGTCAACTGGCTCATCTACTCCCTCTTTGCTTCCTTCGGGATAGCAGTGGTAGCACTTATTTCAACAGCCTTAGGAGCAAAGGACTACGAGAAGATAGAGAAAGCTTCATCAATGGCTTTTACGATATCGATAATGATGGGACTCGTAATAGGAGTAGTAGCAATCACTCTCAGTCCCTTCATCCCGAAGTGGATGAATGCAGGAGAGGAGATCCAAAGGCTAGCATCCCTCTACTTTGCAATAATCAGTGCAGCTATCCCCTTCAGGGCATTCATAATCATCGGCTCCTCGTCTCTCAGGGCAGTAAAGGACAGCAGGACGCCGATGATTATAAATCTCACGGCAAACTTACTTAACATAGTCCTCAACTACCTACTCATCTACACATTCGCACTTGGAGTAAAGGGAGCAGCAATAGCAACCCTTATTTCCTATGGAGTGGGAGCAATAATAATGGCAGTAGTGTGGAAGAGGAAGAAAGAGGTAAGCTACAAAAAGAAATACCTTAAACCCGATAAGGACCTCTTAAAGGAAGCAGGAAATATAACACTCCCGGCCGCAATGACAAACACAACAAGCTGCCTCGGGCACATAGTCTTTGCTTCTTTAGTTTCCTCAATGGGAACAGTAATCTTTGCAGCCCACTCCATAGCCCTCTCGGCAGAGACAATATTCTACGTACCCGGTTATGGTCTCAGAGGAGCAACTTCAACATTAATCGGCATTTCAGTCGGAGAGAAGGACAGGGAGAAATTCCGTACGACCCAGCACCAGGCTGTCCTTTTAACGCTTATAATGATGACAGTGACAGGATGCCTCCTCTTCTTCTTTGCCCAGCCTGTCATGTCATTCTTTACACCGGATGAGAACGTAATAAGAGAAGGAACAAGGATTCTAAAGCTCATAGCATTCACAGAACCCCTATTCGGCTTGATGATAGTAAGTGAAGGAGTCTACTATGGACTGGGAGAAACAAAGTACCCCTTCATCATAGAGACAATCGGAGCCTGGGGAATAAGAATACTATTCACTACCCTAGCCCTCAAGTACCTCCACACCGACCTACTCGGAGTCTGGCTCTGCATGGCCCTGGACAACACCTTCCGTAGCCTAGGTCTAACCCTCCCCATCATGTTCAAGAAGGGCAA
>CAVIAZ010000113.1:0-5924 GCA_963640795.1 bacterium
GGAACAATCTATTACCACGAAAAACCGGTTGTTACTGCCTACAACACCTGTGAATATTTTTGTAATGAAGATCGAGGTGTTTTTAAAATGAGTGGAGAATGTAAGGATTGCAGGTACAGTTGGTGGAATGGGTCACTCTTACTTTGTACCTGCGACGAAAGACGCAATAACTAGCTGAGCTCCATTGAATTTTGTCCGTGTGAATTGAAGAAAGTGGACTGATTTTGACCATGCTTGGAACACTGATGGTTTCGGCATGGTTTTTGTTTGGCCGATAGGAGTATTAACCTGGCGGAGAAAGTCCACTTCAGGGGAATATATCTGCAGTATCAGGAGATTATCTGTTAGATGCAGTCAGTTGCTTTTTAGACAGAACTTCACGAGCTTTATAATCCTGAATTTCCAGAATTAATTAGCTTTTTAGAGACTTCTTGTTCTTTACGCCTGAGAATCTTCCAATTTTCTCCTAACAAAATTATCATTCGGACGTATATATAGTATATCTTAGTTTTATAAGGAAGTAAGAATATGGAACTTAATGAAAAACTACTTGAGAAAGCAAAGAATGCAAAAAGTGTGGAAGAACTTGTTGCTATTGCAAAAGAGAATGGTGTCGAGCTGACAGCAGAAGAGGCTAAAAACTATTTTGCTCAGCTTAATCAAAAAAATGGTGAGCTTGATGACGACGAGCTCGATAACGTTGCCGGTGGAAGGAAATGCGGAACAATCTATTACGAAAATAGACCGGTTGTTACAATGGTGAACACTTGTGAGTACTATACAGATCCCAAAACGAAGAAAAGAAAGGCGGAAGATGGTAAGTGCCCAAACTGCTTATATTATAAAACCACCCCTGTTCTGGCGTATTGCACCTGTCCTGAAAGATATGACAACTAATTCGGGCATATTGATTCGAAGTTGATGGAATGGGCTTTTGATTCAAAGGCCCATTTTGCTTTGTAAGGATTAGGCATTGGGCTATACTTTCCATGCCTTTTCCGTGGCTTCAAGTGGCCACTGGGCTCTTATGAGACTGAAAAGTGAGGAGATGGTGATCATCTCGTCTTTTGTGAATGGGCTTGTGACATAGACTTTGGTGTCATTGTGGAGAGGCTGCCCTATCCCGATTCGGAGACGGAGAAAGTCAGAGCTTCCTATTCTGTCGCGTATGCTCTTGAGTCCGTTGTGGCCCTTCGTTCCACCTCCCTTCTGGAGTTTTGCTTCTCCGACGGGAAGGTCCATGTCATCATGGACGATGAGAATCTCGTCACATCTGATCTTGAAGAAAGTGGCTGCCTCACTGAGGGCCGTCCCGGAAAGATTCATGTAGGTTATGGGCTTCAGGATCTTTCTCTCCCCATCCTGGAAGTAGAAGGAGTGGAACTTACTCTGCCAGTTCACTCCCTGGTAGATATAATCACAAAGGAGAAAACCTGCGTTATGTCTTGTCTTTTCGTATTCTCTTCCCGGATTTCCAAGGAATGCTATGAGCTTTATCATCTTGTTTTTTCAACTCCTCTCTTAGGGCACTTTTCTTCATAAGGGCAGAGGGAACACTTCGGGGAGATGGGAGTACATATTGCCTGTCCATAACGGACAAAGAGTTCATTTATCTCTATCCAGAAACGGGTGGGGAGAATCTTCTCAAGGGCTTTTTCTGTCTCCTCTGGTGTCTTCTCCTTAGTCCATCCAAGTCTGGTGGAGATCTCATGTACATGGCAGTCGACACAGATGGCATCTGTGTTGAAACTGAGGTTGAGAACAAGATTGGCTGTCTTTGTTCCGACTCCCGGAAGGGCAAGGAGTTTCTCCTTATCAGGAGGGATGAGAGAGTTGTACTTTTCAACAATTATTTCTGCTATTCTTTTAATCTCTCCGGCTTTCCTTATATAGAAACCGCAGGGTTTGATGAGTTCTCTTATCCTCTCTTCACTCATTGTGTATAAGACGTCAACAGTGGGAGCCGCGTTGAGAAGTCTCTCTGACGCCTCATAAGTTACCCTGTCCTGTGTCCTAAGTGATATTACCGTACTCATGAGGACTCTGTAGGGAGAAGGGTCCTCGGCTGCGATAAGGCCGACTGCCGGGATAGGGAATCCTATCTCCTGGAGTTTATCTTTGAAGGATGAGAACAGAGCCTCTACTTCCTTTTCCTCTAACATATCCTCTAATTGTCCTCTTTACCTTAAAAAGCTATCATCATTTTTATGATTGTTGTACTTAAGAAGGGTATTACCTTACAGGAAAAAGATAAAGTCGTTGAATTCCTCAAAGAGAGGGGATTCCTCGTCAGGGAAATAGTTGGTGAGAACGAGACTGTGCTCGGTGCGGTGGGAACACACCATATAGACCCGAGGACTGTTGAGATTCTGGACGGGGTCAGTTCTGTCGTCCCGATCTCCAAACCATATAAGCTGGCTTCCCGTGAACTCAAGAAGGAAGACACTCTTGTTACAGTGAAGGGTGTGACAATAGGTGGTAACAGGATAAGTGTCATGGCTGGTCCCTGTGCCATCGAGTCTTATGACCAGATCATGACGATAGCTGAGCGTGTCAGGGAAGCTGGTGCTGTAGTTCTCCGTGGAGGCGCATTCAAGCCACGTACATCGCCTTATTCATTCCAGGGAATGGGAGAGGAGGGCCTCAAGCTTCTGAGAAAGGCTGGTGATGAGTTTAATATGCCGGTTGTATCGGAAATCGTGTCTCCTCTTGATGTGGACCTCATGGCCTCCTATGTCGATATCATGCAAATAGGTGCAAGGAACATGCAGAACTTTGAGCTGTTGAAGGCTGTTGGAAAGAAGGGTATGCCTGTTCTTTTGAAGAGAGGTCTTGCAGCCACAATTGAGGAGTGGCTGATGGCTGCCGAGTATCTGATGGCATCCGGGACAGATAAGGTTATCCTCTGTGAACGTGGGATAAGAACCTTCGAGCACATGACAAGAAACACCCTTGACTGTTCTGCCATTCCTCTTGTGCATAAGCTCAGCCATCTTCCTGTTATCGGGGACCCGTCACATGCCACCGGCATCCGCGATATGGTTTCCCCGATGAGCCTTGCTCTTCTGGTTTCCGGAGCATCCGGAATAGAGGTAGAGGTGCACAACAATCCTGAGAAGGCCCTCTCTGACGGACCGCAGTCACTCTATCCTGAACAGTTTGAAAAACTCATGAGAGATATCCAGGCAATAGCACCTGTCATCGGGAAGACCCTTGAGAAGATTCCACGTCATATCCCATCATCCATTAAAGATGCTTCGGCAGCAAAAGGGAGTGCTGCAAGTCTTTCGGAGCCGGTCGTTGCCTTCCAGGGAGAGAGGGGAGCTTTTTCTGAGCTTGCCGCAAGACGGTTCTTCCCGGAAGATGTCCGGGTCCTCCCGTGCCATTCCTTCAAGGATACCTTCGATGCAGTCAGTGACAGTGCTGCAACCTTTGCTGTCATCCCGATTGAAAATGCACTTGGTGGTGCCGTCTACGATCCTCTCGACCTGATAAAGATACACTCGGAACTTACTGTTGTCGGTGAGACACAGGTAAGGGTGGTTCATAATCTCATAGGCTTCCCCGGTGTGAAAGAAGATGAAATAAAGAGAATATATTCCCATCCCCAGGCTCTCAGCCAGTGCAAGGAATTCCTGGAGACTCACTTCCCCGATGCCGAAATAATCCCCTTCTTCGATACTGCCGGTGCTGTATCATACATAAAGGAATCGGGAGACAGAACTTCCGCCGCTATCGCAGGTGCTCCCGCAGCTCTCTATAACGGTATGGCAATCATCCACCAGTCAATAGAGACCAACCCGAGCAATTACACCCGCTTCTATGTCCTGACACGGGAGGAGAACGCTCCTCTCTTCATGGCAGAGAGGAAGAGGGAGAAGGCTTCCATGCTCTTCAGTGTCTCTGATGAGCCGGGTTCTCTTATGAAGGTGCTTGAAGTATTCTACAGAAACGGACTTAATATGCAGAAGCTGGAAAGCAGGCCTATCCAGGGAAAACCATGGGAGTACACATTCTACGTAGATGTCCTTATCCCGGACTATTCCCGCTTTGAGGGAATATGTGATGAGATAAAAGCCTCTGCTGCATCCTTCAGGGTGCTTGGAGTTTATGAAAACGGGTTAAGCTGATGGAAGAGAAAGAGTATGAGAAGGTCCTGCTCTTCTCGGGAGTCCTCTCGACAAAGGGCTTTCCGGAAGAACTCAAAGAGAAGCTTGAGGAGAAATTCGGTCCTATAGAGACAATATCAGATCCGATTCCATTCACCTTTACAGATTACTACGACGGCGAGATGGGGGAGAATATCGAGAGATTCTTCATTTCCTTCAAAAACCTGGTCTCTCCGGATGAATTGAGAGAGGCCAAGCTCTTTACAAACAGACTTGAGAAGGAATGGGAGGAAGATGGAAAGAGGAAGATTAACCTTGACCCCGGGACGATGAGTACGGCCAATGTCATACTTGCCACGACAAAGAACCGCTCCCACCGGATAGCAATAGGCTCCAACCTCTTTGCTGAGGTGACACTTATCTACCAGAATCATCACTTTGAATCCTTCCAGTGGACCTACAGTGATTACAGAAGCCCGGAAGTCCAGTCTGTCCTTCTTGGGCTGAGAAAGAGCCTTCTTGAGAAAAGGAAAATCAGTTCTTCAATGCCCCTATCGGGACGACGATAACCCCGTCGGTGCGACTGTAGGCCATATCACCTGTGGCGGTGAGCACCATAAGGAAAGAAGGCTCACGCATCTTTGTGGTATCTATCCGCTTTTTCAACTTCTTCAGGGATGAGGCACCTTCCTCAATCAGGTGGTCTCCTCCGAGTTTAATCTCTATGAGGCCGTACTTACCATTTCTGAGGTGTATCACTGCATCACACTCAAGTTTGCTCTTGTCCCTGTAGTGATACACTGTAGCATCCATTGCATCTGCATATACCCTCAAATCCCTGACGGCTAGAGTTTCAAATAGAAGCCCCATGGTCTCAAGGTCTTCAATGAGGTCTCCCGGACCAATACCCAGGGAGGCTGTGGCAATTGACGGGTCTACGAAATAACGGGTGTCTGAAGTTCTTATTGCTGTTTTCGATCTGAGATTCGGGTTCCATGCCACCATGTCCTCAACGACGAATATCTTCTTAAGGGCACTTATGTAACTCAGCGTTGTCTTGGCACACATATCCTTGTCTGTATTTTTATCGAGGTCGGCAATGATTGTTTCTACAGTGGCCTGGGAACCCTGGTTTCTTGCATATGACCGCATCAGGCGTTTAGCAAATTCTGCATCCCTCTTAACACCGTCAACACGTGAAATGTCTTCATTCACAACAGCATCATAGTAGTCAATGGCCTGTTCGAGAGCAATATCTTCAGCTTGGCCTACAGCCATCGGCCATCCTCCGCGACAAATCAGATAAGCGATATCTTCAAGGGAGAGATTTGCTCGGCCCCTGATTGGATCATTCCCGCCTGCAAAAAGACCTGCCAGGCTGATATCTCCCGTTGATTCTCCAGACTCAAAGAGGCTCATAGGTCTCATCTTTATCCAGCTGAAGCGTCCTGTACCGGTATGGTGAATCTCATCTGTATTTGCCGGAACAGCAGAGCCTGTAAGGATGAATAACCCGAACTGCTGCCTTCTGTCTACAACAAAGCGGATGGCATCCCATAATTTTGGTGTTAACTGCCATTCATCGATAAGTCTCGGATTCTTCCCCTTGAGCAGCATTTCCGGGTCTGTGTCTGCAATTATCATGTTCTTCTTAATCTGCTTCGGGTCATTTATATAAATGCAACTTGCAGCAGCATTTTCTGCTGTGGTTGTCTTCCCCGACCATTTGGGGCCCTGGATAAGAACAGCTCCTTTGCTTTGGAGTTTCTTTTGTAGTATCTCGTCTGCAATTCTCTTTCTGTATCCTTTCATGAT
>CAVIAZ010000114.1:0-5781 GCA_963640795.1 bacterium
AGGAGATAACGCGAACGAGGGGAGGAATAACGCGGAAACTGACTCCAGGGGTGCGGAAACTTATATCGTAAGCAATAACCCTCAAGGCAAACATCTAAAACAAAATTCTGCAGACTTGATACTTCAAACTATTGAGGGAAAGGAGTTGAGTGCTCGCGAGATATCACTAAATATCAACTTGTCCTTACGTAGGACCAGAGAGTTGTTGTCTAAGTTAGTTAAATCAGGAAAGGTTGTGTTTTATGGCTCAAATGAAAAAAGAAAATACTTACTTCCTTAATAAGCTTTGTTTATCTTTTGCTATCGCTTTGGAAAACTTATTTGCTGTGCAGTTGTTGGAAAAGGACAAACAGTCTATTTTATCAGATAAAAGCGGTTCAACAATGGTTCACATTACAAAAGCAGGCATGGAAGGACAGGTGGTCGTATTACTTTCTGACGTTAAGGAACAAGAAAAAACAGAAGAACTATTCACTTCTCTTGATTCCCTGCTTCCCCTTTATCAGCGTAAATGTGGGCAATTAAAGAATATAAAGAAAGCTCTACTTGAGCAAATTTTTGCCAGGAGGATATAAAATGGAAAAGATTATTCTATATCATGGCTCTCCGAATAAAATAGTCTCCCCTACTTTCGGACTAGGGGATGAAAAACATGATTATGGGAAAGGTTTTTATTTAACCGAAAATATGGCTCTAGCCAAAGAATGGGCTGTCTGTCGTCCTAACGAATGCAATGGATGGCTTCATAAATATGAATTAGATCCCGAAGAACTGAACATTCTTGATTTTGAAAAACTCAATATCCTTTCCTGGCTTGCTGAACTTATGAAACATAGAGATGCTTCAGATTCTAAACGATATCGTGTACTTGCAAAGAAATTTATAGACAAATATGGCATCGATACAAGCGAGTTCGATGTAATAAAGGGATGGAGGGCGAATGCCTCATACTTCTTCATTGCGAAAGAATTTGTACGAGACAATGTCGACTTGGACATCCTTGAAAAACTGTTATATCTTGGCAATCTGGGCATTCAATATTGCATAAAATCAGAAAAGGCGTATTCTCAATTGAAAGATATTACCGTTGCCGATATGCCTGTAGACTATGCCGAGTTCAATGAAAAATATAATCAACGGGACATAGAAGCACGTAAAAACATGCGCAGTTTGGTCGACTCAGATGAAAACAAGGTTGAAAAGGTGTTTAGCACACTTTTTGAGGAGTGATTTATGCAAGCATATGCAAAAGAATATTTACTTGATGTAGTTGAAAATCAAGGTAAGCTCTTTGATTTTGTGGCATCTGTATATCCTGATTGCAATACAGAGGATTTTATCACTTCTTATATGTCAAGTAAAACCCGAAAAGCAATTGATGAAGGCAAGGCCTACATTAACACAATGGACTATAAAACATTATGGGAATATTTTTCCCAAAATGAGAGTTATACGCCCAAAAAAGGTTTGACGATTGAAGGCTTTTTACCTGAGTGGATGGGTGAATTTTATGCCTATTATCAGTGGTATTATAATATTCCGAGTAGCATCCTTGTAAAAAAAATCCCCGTTGACTTTTTAAAAAAAGCCTACTCTGGTTTGCATGATTTAGAGCTCGAATTGGCTGTAAAAAAAGTTGGAGAAGTTAAATGAAAATTATCTGTTTCCATAATCCGGATGAAGAAAACGGCTATTTGAGTAATTGGTTTTTATCTACTTTCATCATTGACAACATCGCATTCTCTTCACTCGAACAATATATGATGTATCAAAAGGCTGTCACCTTTAACGATAAGACAATCGCAGCACAAATCTTGGCAACAAACGACGTTGCCGTTATAAAAGCACTTGGGCGATCAGTTTCCAATTATGATGACAGTGTTTGGAGTGCGATTCGTGAAAAGGTTGTTTTTGATGGCTTAATGGCCAAATTCTCGCAAAACAATGATTTGAAGAAGAGATTATTAGACACGGGAGACTGCGTATTGGCGGAATGCGCCGTCAGAGACTTAATTTGGGGCATTGGACTCTCAATGAAGGATCCAGATCGCTTCGATAAAACAAAATGGAGAGGACGCAACGCGCTCGGAAACGCTCTTATGAGAGTCAGAGATGCTCTGAGATGAAAATAACTACACTCTCATTCAGGCATTCTCTGTAGAATTGACTTTCTTCTGCAGGCCACTACTCCATCCTCTCAGATGTTGAAATACCTTATTTCTCCGAAATTGAGAAAACTGCAAGACCTAAGGATTACTGCCAGAGAGAGAACATTCATCTTCTTCCTATCAAGTACTACACACTTGTCAGAAACAAATTGGGAGAAATCTTCAAAGAAGAGATTCTGCCTTTCAAAGAAGATTATTAAGTCTCTTCATAACGTCAATATTTATAGACAAATCTAAACTCTATGATTATATTTATTGACGTTATGGAGTAAGCTATGGGAAGAAATGCGGTTGTACTCTTACCGAAGGTACAGAGAATACTTACTGAAATGGGAGAGAATATTAAACTTGCCCGTCTCCGACGTGATATTCCGGCAGAACTTCTTGCAGAGCGGGCAGGAATAAGCAGGGCTACCCTACATAATGTGGAGAAAGGATCGCCTTCTGTTGCAATAGGAATATATGCATCGGTACTTCATTCACTCAGACTGGAGAATGACCTTCTTGCTGTTGCGAAAGATGATGAACTCGGACGCAAACTCCAGGACATCGGACTCAAGACCGGAAAGCGGGCATCAAAACTGGTGAATACGTGATGACTGGAACTATATTTGTATATGGGGACTGGGAAGCACTCAATGGTCCATCTCTTATCGGGAGGCTGAACGTAGAGATGCTCAGAGGAAAGGAGGTATTCTCCTTTGAATATGATGAAAAATGGCTTTCCACAAAGAAAAATATCCTCTTTGACCCCGACCTCCAGTTTTTCAGAGGCTCTTCTGACAAACCACTTTTCGGTATATTCACAGATTCCTGTCCAGACAGATGGGGAAGGATGCTTCTCCAGAGAAACGAAGCATTGAATGCAAAAAAAGAAGGAAGGACTGTCAGAAAACTGAATGAAAGTGATTTCCTCATCGGGATTGAAGACTGCTCAAGAATGGGAGCTCTAAGGTTCAAGGCGGAAAATGATGGTGAATTTCTCGCTGTATCGGGAGAAAACTCCGTTCCTTTATGGACGAGCATAAGGGAACTTGAAAGAGCTGCCTTTCTCCTCGATTCCCAGGGCGAAGAAGACAGTGGCACTGAGAGGAGGCTGAGAATGCTACTGGCCCCCGGATCCTCTCTTGGGGGCGCAAGACCCAAGGCTTCGGTAAGAGATACAGACGGAAGCCTCTGGATAGCGAAGTTCCCTTCCAGGAAGGATGACATGGATGTCGGATGCTGGGAAATGGTTACCCATGAACTTGCAGCAGGATGCAGCCTCAACGTCCCTTCTGCCATGAGAAAGAAGTATTCAGATAACGGTACAACCTTCCTGACAAAGAGGTTTGACAGAACCAGTGAGGGACAGAGAATACATTTCCTTTCAGCAATGACCGCTCTTGGAAAAATAGATGGAGCAGACTCAGAATCAGGGACAAGCTATCTCGATATCGCATCTTTCATAATGCAATACAGTTCATCTCCCTCTGAAGATCTTAAAGAGCTCTGGAAACGCATAGTTTTCAGTATTGCCGTAACCAACACCGATGACCATTTGAGAAACCACGGCTTTCTCCTTACTCCAAGAGGTCTGAGACTCTCTCCAATGTATGATGTTAACCCGAATCCAGAAGGAACGGGGCTGTCATTGAATATAGATGAATATGACAATGCCCTTGATTATGACACGGCAATCGCAGCTTCTGGGTATTATGGATTATCGAAAGACAAAGCTGCCGGGATTGTCAGAGAAATCAGGAAGGCTGTATCACTCTGGGAGTCCGTTGCATCCGATATGGGCATAACACGTAGTGAGATAGAATATATGAGAAGCTGCTTCAGGGTTTGAGTTTCTCCGTCTGATGCAGGAGAATATGTCCAGGAAAACAACAGAGATGCAAAGAAGTGATTGGATCTTGTCTGGGCGGACTGACTGCACTAAAGAAGCTCTGCCATATATAGAGGAAGATGGATAATATTATCCATGGTTTTCACATCCTTCGTGTAAAGAATATAAGATTTTCCGATAACCTTCCCGAAATGCTTTCTGAATTTATCAAGTGATGAATGGCTTCTGTAATCTCCTGATTTAACTTCCACAGGACATATCTTTCTGCCTTCAGTAATCAGAAAATCAATTTCCATGTCATTTTCCCTCTTCAGGCTGTCTGAGCGTGAGTAGAAGTACAGGCGTTCCCTTTTATGGCGGAGCATCTGTGCAACTACATTCTCCATCAGCATTCCTTCATTTATGCTCATTTTATCGAATAAAACTGCACGATAGAGCTCGTTATCGGTAAACTTTTTATCCTTGAATGTCTGGGTGACAAGAAGACCAGTATCTGCCATATAACACTTCTGGGTAGCTGGATCTGCACTTAATGCAAGTCCCACATGAGGATCAGTCGAATTGAAACAGTTATTCACTATCATGGCTTCATTCAGCCATACAAAGGAATCTTCATAACTCCTGAACCTGGCTTCTTTTCCCAAGGCTGCCATTTTATATTTCTTTTCCTTCTTTGACAGCTGTGATGGAATACTATCAAACACCGCATATACCTTGTCCTCATAGCCTTCAGCAAACTTTGAAATATCTTCTCGGTAAAGATTCAGAATCCTGCGTTTAGCCATATCGGAAGCTTCGAAGTTTTTGCCATCGATGTAAGACAGCACCGACTGTGGCATTCCTCCAACCAGGACATACTGCCTGAAATCATTCATAACTTTACGGTGTAAAGTCTCCCCCAGAGGGGTCAATGTCTCAAAGCATCTTCTGATAAGCGGATATGTTGCCTCATCCCCCATTGCCCACAGGAATTCCTCGAAATCGAGCGGGAACATCTCTATATGATCTTCCTCTGATGGTATGATGATATTCTGAACATTCTTTTTCAGCCTGATCAGTGAACCTGTCTCAAGATAATCATAACGCCCATCTTCAACGAGGTATTTGATAAGCTGTCTTGCTTCCGGATATTGCTGGACTTCGTCAAAGATAATCAGTGATTCCCGTTTGTGAAGAACAGTTGAATAAAAGGCTGAAAGTTTTGAAAAAAATAAATCAAGGTCGCTACTGTCTTCGGCAAACAGTTTCTTTATGGCTTCTGGAGCCTTTCCAAAATCGATTAAGATATAGCTCTTATATTCGGATTTGGCAAATTTCTCTGCAATAAAGCTCTTCCCGACCCTTCTTGCCCCATCGATCATCAACGCAGACCTGCCATTACTATTCTTTTTCCATGCCACTAAATCATCATATATCTTTCTTCTTAACATAATATTCTATCCTGTATGAAAATATTAATTTTAAAAACACGAAAAAGCAAGTTATATGCCCATAAAATTGCACGAAAAAGCAGGTTCAGACGCCCACAATTTACACGAAAAAGCAATATGATGCAGCTTTTTTTAATCAGCAATGATGAAAAAACATCCTATATGATATTCACAAAGAATGAAGTATCTGACACTTCACTCTTTCCTTACGTCAGTTTCTATTCACTTGACGATGTAATATCAACGCTCTCGGGGGAGTAGAAAGAAAGGAAGAAAAGATATTATAATCCTCCTGATGGAAAGATGGCCGAGTGGTCGAAGGCACTTGATTCGAAATCAAGCAAGGGGC
>CAVIAZ010000115.1:0-5581 GCA_963640795.1 bacterium
ATTGGAAGTCGTGTATGGTCAAAAGCCATCGGGGGTTCGAATCCCCCCCTTTCCGATTTTTATTTCCTTATAGAGTATGAAATTATCCTATTTGCCTGTTGGAATTTTTACCCTAAAGGAGAAGCCAAAGAAACGGGCCTGTGTACAAAAAGTGTGTACAAAATCAGTACAAAAGTGTGTACAAAATCAAGTCTCCTCCCCGTAAACCTTAATAATCTCATTGAGGAATTCCTTGTCTGAGAAGTCCTTGTTGTAGACTATCCTGGTCTCTCTTGCCATTGAGAAGTTTTCAATCGGGAGGGCAACAACCTTGTCCTTCCTGATTTCATCAAGACATGCACTCCTTGGCAAAATCGATACCCCCATATCCTTTCTGATGAGGTCCTTGATAGTTGCTATGTTGTCAACTTCAAGGATAACGTCGAAGGAAGAGAGGGACTCATTGTTGCTCTCGAGCGTAGACTCAAAGAGGGTACGGGTTCCCGACTGGGCGGTACGGAGGATAAGTTTCTCCTTCCTGAGTTCATTAAGACTTATTACACTGTTGCGGGCAAGGGGGTTTGTCGGACTCATGACACACACAAGGTAATCGGTGTCCAGCATCATGCTCGAGAAGCGGTTATCGAGGAGGGGGCCGTCAATAATAGCCAGGTCAAGCTCGTAGGATTCAAGCTTATCATAAAGATTATTTATAGTGTCAGAAGTTAATATTATTCTCAATCCCTTATGTTCACTGCTGACTTTTGCTAGCGATGCGGCAGTCAGATTGCTCTCGCAGGTATGCGTAATACCAACTCTCAAGAGGGAGAGAATTTTATTCTTCCCGGCAAGCTCAAGCAGCATCTTTTCATTGAGAGCACAGAGACGACGGGCATATTTGAGGACAATTTCACCCTCCTGAGTGAGAATTAGACCTGTTTTATTACGGATTATGAGCTTATGACCAACTTCATCCTCAAGTTGCTTAATCTGGTGTGATACTGCTGGCTGGGTCATTCCAAGTTCCTCTCCCGCTTTCGTGAAGTTCTGCTTCTCCGCAACCTTCATAAACGTATTCATCAAAACACCAAGCATAAGCCCTCCATAATTTCTGTTTATCAAAACATGAAATAATATAATTTGCATTTATTATATTACCCTTCTAAGATGTGTCAATCACCTTTTAAGGAGTTACATATGAATACTAGAGAAACATTATCTTTGACATACCGCTACAAATTCTTTCACCTCTTTCCGTCTTCCGGAAAATACAAAAAGGTGAGGGATACACTTGAAATAAAATCGGGGACCCTCTCGGACTTTCTTCTGGCAATAAGAAGAAAGGAAGGTAAGGGAGGACTCCTTGTAGCCAACATTGTTCTCTCCCTTCTTACCCTCATAATCGCCATCCTTATGGATTTTTACATACCGCGGCTGGAAATATATGACTGGGAGTTCATTGTCATTGCACTTGTCTATACTTTTGTCCTGTCGCTGAAGTTCGGTTTCATAAAACTTAATAACTTCAGGAGTATCGGGGAGATGGTTTTCACCCTGCTCTCCCTCTTTTTCACCCGTTACTTCACGCTGACGCTCCTCCTCATTCTTATATTCGAGAACGCAGAGGCACTTTCTTCTCTGGAGGCATAATATGACGACACCTTTATTTGAAGCATTGAACATAACATCGTCTGTGTCGATTATTATAAGCTCGATTTCCCTCATGCTCCTTGCCGGATTCCTGTTTACACGTATCACGAAGAAGCTGAGACTGCCTAACGTCACAGGTTATATCCTGGCAGGAATCACACTCGGGCCGTATGTACTCAATGTAATCCCATCCTCCGTTATAGAGGGAATGGATTTCATTGCCGACATAGCACTCTCCTTTATTGCCTTCTCGACAGGAGAATTCTTCGAAATGAAGACACTGAAGAAGAATGGAATGAAGGTTGTTGTAATTACCGTTCTTGAGGCTGTTCTGGCCTCCATTCTCGTCTTTATTGTCTCATGGGGAATTCTGGGACTGGACAGAGGATTTTCCCTGGTTCTCGGAGCTCTTGCTGCAGCTACGGCACCGGCAAGCACAGTCATGACAATAAGGCAGACCGGAGCTAAGGGTGACTTTGTGGACACTCTCCTCCAGGTTGTGGCCCTGGACGATGTTGTGGGCCTTGTTGCTTTCTCCGTTGCAATTTCACTTGCCGTCACATCCGGGACGGGGAGCATTTCCCCTATGGCCATAGTAACACCACTTCTGACAAATACACTTGTCTTCCTCCTTGGCGGAAGCTTCGGTTTCCTTCTCAAGCTTCTCCTCCACAACAGAAGTACAGACAACAGGCTTATCGTCTCGATTGCCATCCTCTTCACTTTCTGCGGGATTTGTACTCTCTTTGATGTCTCCCCCCTCCTCGGGTGCATGAGCATGGGTATGGTTTATATAAACATTACAGGGGATGAGAGACTTTTCAAGCAGCTCAATTACTTCTCTCCCCCTATCCTCCTCCTGTTCTTTGTGAGATCTGGACTTAACTTTGATCTGGGCTCTCTCTTCTCCAAAGGAGGAAAGGTGGGGGATGTACCGCTTCTTGTGGTGGGCATAGTTTATTTCTTCGTCCGTATAATCGGAAAGTATATAGGAGCATTCATCGGATGCCTTATAACCAAAAAAGAGAGGAAGGTACGTTCCTGGCTGGGACTTGCTCTCATTCCCCAGGCAGGAGTTGCGATAGGACTAGCTGCCCTTGGTGCAAGAGTTCTCGGTGGGGACTACGGCGAAGACCTCGAGACAATAATCCTTGCCTCCTCAGTACTCTATGAGCTGATAGGACCGGGGTGTGCCAAACTTTCTCTCTATCTCTCCGGGTCATACTCAACAAAGCTTGAAGAAATAGCTCCGGTGGAGAATGAAGAGGGAAAGACAGAACTTGAACTCCTGATTGAGAGGATTCACAAGATTCAGGACGAACTTCCGAAGCATAAGACAATGCTTGAAGAAGAGGAAGATGCTTTCTCTGAGGGAGCTTATGAAAGTGCGGGAGGAATGGATCTCCCGGCAGGAAGAAGGAGGATGAGATAATGAACGGACTTGATAGAATATTAATATTGGACCCCATAGCCACAGCTCTAGGCTCCTGGGCACAGGAACTTACTGTGTACTCACTTATTATGAGGCTAAGCATCTCACTCGTGCTCTCGTTCGCACTTGGCTGCGAAAGATCCCTGAAGAGACATTCAGCAGGGCTGAGAACCTTTGTCCTTATAACATTTGCATCCGCTTCTGCTGCCATTCTTGACCTGATCCTGATGCCGTCCGTTCCTCTCCTTTCCGGGATGACGATAATAGCAGTTGCCCTCATCAGCGTGAACTCGCTTCTCTTCTCGTCCCGTAGCCAGATCAAGGGACTCACGACCTCAGCATGTCTCTGGGCAACTGTCTTCATGGGCTTCTCCGCCGGCTATGGACTCTACACCCTAACTCTCATCATCTTTATTTTCCTCCTGGTGATAGTAGCTGCCTTCCCGGCTTTTGAAAGGTATCTCAAGAACAGGTCCAACCACTTCGAAGTCCACCTGGAGCTTAACAGCACAGAGTATCTCCAGGACTTCGTCTCTGTGTGCAGAAAGCTCGGCCTCAGAATAGACGACATAGAGAACAATCCCTCATACAGGGGCTCTGGTCTCTCTGTCTATACAATCACCCTTACTGTCTGCAGCAGTGAACTCAAGAAGTTCAAGACTCATGTCGAGATCATTGAGGCACTGTCCACATTGGATTACATATACCACATAGAGGAACTGAATTAGCTGTTCAACATCCGGTCTTGGGGATAAAATGAAGTCATGAACATACTTGTACTCAATGCTTCCCCCAAGGCCAAAACATCAATAACTCTCCAGAACTCACTCTTTCTGGAGAAGAAATACCCTCTACACTCCTTCAAATACATCCACATAGGTGTGGGGAAAAATGCCAACGAGAAGAGACTTGAGGAGATAATAGAGGCTGTCAGGTCCTCTGACCTCGTCATCTTCTCCTTCCCGGTCTATACCTTCATAGCCCCCAGCCAATTGCACTACTTCATCAGGCTCATGAAGGAAAATAACCTCTCCTTCCCGGGAAAGATGGCTACATGCATCACTACAAGTAAGCATTTCTATGACACTACAGCACACAAATACCTTGAAGAGAACCTCCTTGATTTGGGCTTCTCTTATATCGAGGGGATATCTCTCGACATGGAGGACCTTCTGAAAGAAGAAGGACAGAAGAGCCTCACCTCCTTCTTTGAACGTACTCTCTGGGCGGTGGAGAACAATATAGCAAAAAGTAAAAAACCAGAAGAAGAGAAGAAAGACTTTCCTCCAATAAGAAAAGAGACTCTCTCTGTGGAGAAAAGAGAGGGACACACACTCACAATTGTTGCCGACTATACATATAACAGAGAGCATCTGGAGACCATGGTTGATAACTTTGTCGCTGTTTTCCCCTATAGGACACGGATAGTCGATCTCTCTTCATTTTCATTCAAGGGAGGGTGTCTGGGATGCCTCAAGTGTGCACTTGAGGGGAGGTGCGTCTACAATGACGGTTTTAACCACCTTCTTGAGGACGAGATCCTCTCCTCCGACAGTGTGATATATGCATTCAGCATAACCGACCACTCTATGGGGCCTTTGTTCAAGACATACGATGACAGGAGATTCTACAATGGCCACAGGACAGTTTCCCAATTCAAACCAATCGGGTACATAATAGACGGGGACATAGAGAAGGAGAACAATCTCAAAACCATCCTTGAAGCAAGGAGCGATGTGGGACGCAATTACCTTACGGGGCTTGCATCAGATGAAGCTGCAATCAGAAAGCTTGCCCTCAACATGACTTATGCCCTGGAGCACAGCTACACAAAGCCCCGCACATTCTATGGAGTCGGAGGCATGAAAATCTTCAGAGACCTTATCTGGGTTATGAGGGGGATAATGAAGGATGACCACAGGTTCTATAAAGAGAACGGCTTCTATGACTTCCCGCAGAAAGAAAGAGGAAAGATGATTTCCCTCTGTCTCGTCGGCTCCCTCATGAGAAACAAAAAGCTCATGGCCAAAGCCGGAGGAAAGATGGACGAAGGAATGCTTGCGCCATACAAGAAAGTTATTGAAAAGGCCTAAAAAGACAACCCGGCAAGTGACAACCTTACCGGGATAATAAACAAGATAGCCTTATGCCCTATCTCTCTTCTGCATAGAGGATGCAAGCTCTTCTACTGTAGATAATGGAAGTTCCAGACCTTTTGAAATATCTTCAGAAGAGAGCTTGCCGATGGCTATCAATCTTTTGGCTGCTTCCAAATTCCTTTCCTGGATTCTTCTTTCCATAATATCGCACATTGTCTCATGTCCTCCTTCTGTACCTTTCAGGTATTCTACTCTTTCTCTTAATACCAGGGAGATGAGAAAAACAGCACCTCAAGCAGATGTCTTCACCCACCTGAGAAAACACCTTATGCTCTATCTCTCTTCTGCATAGAGGAGGCAAGCTCCTCTACAGTAGATAAAGGAAGGCCAAGGATTTTAGAAATGCTCTCAAGAGAGTTTT
>CAVIAZ010000116.1:0-5517 GCA_963640795.1 bacterium
CAAGCGAGTCTTTGTTTTAAAAAAATGTGTCCTAACACTTTTCTTTAAAAATATTCCTAATCTAATGGAAGATATTGTTTACCCTTATCAAATAACGGAATCTTGAAGGAGGAAATCAATGAGCCCTATGTGATAGATACCGTTATCATCATACCACGGGCTGAAGCCAGGACTCACAACTTATGTTGTTTCATGGAATGGAAACATCATTGCCAGGAAACAACTTACCCAAATTTCAATTTCTTCGGTTCTGTCAATCCTTACTTGCGTCGTCACTTAACCTTAAAAGACCAAGCTTATCATTAGCCTTCAAAAAAGACTCAACAAGATAATTATTATCAATTAATGGATCTTGTTGTGTTTCAATGAGATAATCCAGCTGATCCAACCCCTTGTGCTGAAAAGTTGATATATAGTTGTTAATAGTAGAAAAGCTTAGCTTGTCATAATAATTATTTATGATGAAAGAACAGTCAAATAAATCTCTTATTTTGTCTCTCTGTCCATAAGCTCCAATTTTTAAACCAGCAAGATCATCAATATTATACACTTTAACATTATTGTCGATTTTATACGCAGTAGAAGGTATGTCGGAACGTCTGAAAGAAATTTCAATCTTCAATGGGTTATATTGCTCTGAAAATTTCACCATGAACCGCAATGTGAAGTCAGTGTCTTTTTTTATATTGTATGTATATCCATGTTCCTTGCAGAATTTATCCATTATGGTACGGATGGAATGAGCATCATTGCTATCCAGATCGATATCTTCAGAGAATCTGGGGAGTCCATAATGCAACATGAGAGCAGTACCGCCTTTAAGAATATAATTACCTGAGTATTTATTCAGATATTGAAGGAAATCACACATACATTTCAGGCGCTCTTTCTTTTCATCAGATAAAATTCTCTCATCAACCATTGATATTCTCCTTATTAGAAAGAAAATGTAGCCATTGAAGTTTATAGTCTTTTTCCATTGTTTTAGATATTTTCTGCCACTGTTCAGCTGTTTTTGACGCTTTTAATTTATATACCTGCTCAAAAACTACATTGTTATATTTATCATTAGCAATGTAATCTTCTCTCATTCCACTTGCATGCGAATAGTTATCTGTGTCAAGAAAATCTATACAAGCTCTTATATGGTTAGCAACGTTATAACAACCATGAAGTGGGTAAACATAAACATTCTTTTCAATTCCCCAATCCCCTAAAGGGGAGTTTCTGGAATCAGCAAATTTAATCTTATCCCATTGAAGACACGATTGATGCCAGTCTCCTGTTGTATCGAGAGAGCAGGGAGTATTCAATGCAAAATATCCAGAAATATAGTTCATCGTATTGCCTCATATATATTGTACCCTAAGATAATATTTTTGTCTCAACTTTTGTGGCTCTGAACTTCTGCATAAGGAATCTTGTATCTTTGTCCCGTTTTACGCTTATTTTGCGCTTAAAAGTTGAATTTGCGCCTAAAAAATGAAAAAACTAAGCGCAAATCAGGAAGACTAAGCGTATTTGCATCTCCAAAAAAGCCCGGAGGTGGTAATCCCCGGGCCAAAGTGGTCATCGTGGCATCAGATAACGTTGTATTCTTTGAGTATCTTCTCGATATCTGTTCCCTTGATCTTTTCCATAACCTTCTTGAGAGCAAATCTCTCAATCCAGTTGAATTGCATGTCAGTAAGCTTCTTGCCGTCTCTAAGCTTTACAGAGGCATCCATAAGGGCTCTGACATCGTATACACTTCCCCATACCTCCGGGACTCCCCTGTCGATATTGAGGAGGGTATATACACTCTCCATACCTGTACGCATCGAGTACTCGGTTGTGAAGATTGTGTCTCTCTTTGTCTCTGCAAACTGTCCGATGAATGCAAAGTTCACTGCACCTTCTGGAACAACATCAGGTCTGTCACCATAAGAGCGTGGCATGAAGAATGCATCAATATAAGGCATCATGACAGGAACTGTGTTTGCATGCTTTGATGCCATCTCCTCTATCTGGTCCACAGGTACCCCGATATGATAGAGCCATTCCTCACAGATCTCCTTTCCTGTACACTCCCTCATCGGTTTCTTGATATAGTCCCCGTTCTTGTCTGTAAAGAGTGAGTATACCCATACAAGACAATGGTCCTTAGGCTGCTCTCTGAACTGCGGCTGGCGGTTGATTGTCCAGCTCATAAGCCATGAGGAATCCTTGACTGTGACAATACCTCCTGTTACAACTTTTCCCGAGAGAGGGTCTCTCTTACATATGTTCTTTATGTAAGGAAGAATTCTGTCATCGAGTGTCTCAACAGTAGCACTCATCCAATTAGTCTTCTCCGGATCTGAGCAGAACTTGTCAGGGTGTCCGAAAGCCGGGTCCTGGGCAGCAATCTTACGCCACATATCCCATCCGCCACCTTCCTTGATCTCGGTGTTGTAAGGAGCCCTCTCGTTCTGGCTTCCCATAGAGGAGTTCTCGACGCATCCTCCGTTGGTGATGAAGACAAGGTCATTCTCCGTAAGGTCAATCTTGTCCTTCTTGCCGTCAGCGATTATGTCGATACGCTGGGCAACCTTCTTTGTCTTTGTACACTTGAACTCAACGTTGGTAACATGTACTCCATAGTGGAACTGTACACCTCTCTCCTCGAGCCACTTCACCATAGGAAGAATCATAGATTCATACTGGTTGTACTTAGTGAACCTGAGTGCCTTGAAATCCGGTAGTCCCCCGATATGATGGATGAATCTCTGGATGTAGAGTTTCATCTCCAGTGCACTGTGCCAGTTCTCGAAAGCAAACATGGTTCTCCAATAGAGCCAGAAGTTGGATGAGAGGACCTCATCATCAAAGTAGTCAGTAATCTTCTTGTCCTGGAGTTCCTCATTGGGAGTGAAGAAGAGCTTCATGATCTCCATAGCACCCTTGTCCGAGATATCGAACTTGCCGTCGGTGTGGGCATCCTTACCCTGGTTGACAGTAGCACGGCAGAGTGAGTAGTTGGGGTCAGCCTTGTTCAGCCAATAATATTCATCAAGAACGCTGACACCTTCCGTCTCGATGGACGGAATAGATCTGAAGAGATCCCACATGACTTCAAAGTGGTTATCCATCTCCCTTCCGCCACGCATGACATAGCCGACATTCTCAAATTTCCAGCCGTCGCATGCCCCGCCTGCAGTAGGTCCCTTTTCAAGAATATGGACCTTCTCGCCCTTCATCTGACCGTCTCTGACAAGATAGCATGCTGCTGTCAGAGCTGCCAGTCCGCTACCCACGATGTAAGCTGACTTGTGGTCAACGCCTTCCGGCTTACGGGGTCTGGCAAATGCTTCATAGTTACCGCTTGAATAATACATATTCATGCCTCCATATATTTAGTAACTACAAGCTAATAGGAAAAAAGAGGAAAGCAAATTTACAATGAAAAGGGGGTGTTCAATTTTTAATCAAAAGAGTGAAAGTGTAAGAAAATCAGCTGACACGGAATCTCTCAAGGGCATTTTTGAAACCACCTCTGATTACCTTATCGAGGTCAGAAATAATCTCCTTCGGGTCCTGGAGCATATCGTGACTGATCCAGTCCAGCATAACACCGACAAAGGCATACTTATATGTGTTTGCGATGAAAACCCTGTCCTCTTCCCTGACAACCATTCCCTTCGCCTCCTCATCGACAACTCCCTTGAGAAGGTCAAAGGTAAGCCGGAAGAGATAGTTCTCAATCTGCTCCCTGCTTACAGAGTGATAGACATTGAGGATGAAGGGCTTGTTCTCCCTCACAGCTTCAAAGATCTGCAAGAAGCCTTCCTGCCAGTTGTCGTAGTGCTTCTTCCCCTCCAGGGCACGGGACGCATCCTCATAGCATGCCCACTCCACAAGCTCATAGACATCCTTGAAGTGGTAGTAGAAGGTCATACGGCTGATTCCGCAGTCTTCCGTGATATCGGTAACGGTGATACGGGAGAGACTCTTCTGAAGAAGAAGCTTCTTCAATGACTGCTCTAATGCTAACTTCGTCAACTGGCTCATACCCCAATGATAATAGATGAAAGCCCAATCGAAAAGAGAGCACCCTCCAGCCAATAACCAGAGGGTGCAGGGAATAATGAAAAATAAATCTATGTACACTGCCTATGGGGTGGCAGGTTACATCAATTCATTTTCTGGCACCTAAGAAGTTTTACAACTCAAGTGCCCGAAAGTCCAATAATCAAGTCTAAGTTTCTGTGGTATAGTTCCCTTCTCCAATCAAGTTTGTTGTTGTTCCGGTGCTCGTGCAGCTACTCAGTTTCAGTCCTTCTTTCACAATAGTACTTCTTCCGATGATTCCACCAGCTTTTCCGCCGGTAGCAGAAATTGCTTTATCGTTTGTACAATTGGTCAATGTAATTTCATGAGAAGTTGTTCCATCCACCGGAGCGACCTCGCCGATTATTCCACCTGCATTCTGCTTTGTTCCAGCTTTCACAGTTCCGTGGTTTTCACATCCTGTGATAGTTAGCTTCCCTACATTGCTCCAAGCAAGAATTCCTCCAACAGCATCGGTAGCCTTTTCAGCGGATGAAGTAATGGTTCCATAATTCTTACAATCGGTAATTTCGCAACCTTTTTCTCCATTCTTAACTGCAGCAACCAACCCCGCAACCTTAGCCTGATAGTACTGTTCTCCAGTTTCCAAAATGTTGGTAGCAGCTGTAACATCCACATAATTGTTGACTTTATCCAGTTTGCCCCCGTCGCCCAGAGCAGCCACAACACCCGCAGAGTCACGAGCAGTCACTTCTCCTTTCATAGTCAGGTCGCAAACTGTTCCATTCACATATCCGAACAATGCTCTGTAAGAAGGATTTCCATCGCTGGCAGTTATTTTCAGTCCTACAATTTCGTGACCGTTTCCATCAAATGTTCCAGAGAACGGTTTTCTATTCTCTCCTGTAATCGAGGTATCCTTGTAAAGGCCAATAGGCGTCCAATCGTCTCCATTGAGGTCGATATCATTTGCAAGGCATACTGTATCCTTAGAGAAGTCTTTTCCTTCGTTTACCAACTTGGCCAGACCAGCAAGCTGGGAAGCGGTGGTCAAAGTATAGGATGTTGCAGAATTGCTTTCTGTGTACCAAGAGTCATTTATAGTCCCGTCCCATGTAGAACAACCAGAAAAATGAGCGCCATTTACGTTAGTGTTGACAATCCAATTTGACTTCAAATTCCCTTCGACTGTCACAGTATAATCATCGCTTGCCTGATAAACATAAAGATGATTGCTCTTAAGTTCGTCAGTATCAGTAGGAACTTTTAGAGTTATATCCCCACTCAACGTAACTTTTGTCGGATATTTATAAGCGCTCGTTCCTCGGTTCCCAATCACGATTGCAGCATTTGGTACACTGTTTCCGTCTTTCCAGTCCCTGCCTTCGTAATTTTTATTGTCTGTTTCATGATTGGCAGTGTACTCAAAAGTTGAATCAGAGATGGTGTACGTACCTCCACGGAGGATAGCACCTTGTCTTCCGCCTT
>CAVIAZ010000117.1:0-5441 GCA_963640795.1 bacterium
GATGCCCAGAACGAGACTCGAACTCACACACCGTTGCCGGAACTAGGACCTGAACCTAGCGCGTCTACCAATTCCGCCATCTGGGCAAGTGTGGAAATATTAGTCTATTTAATCTTCTCGGTCAAGGACGTTGCCTAGAGTGTGTAAAGTCATTAAACTTTAGCCTATGTTGAATGTACTATTTCTCGGTGAGATTGTCGGCAGATGCGGGGGCAACGCACTTAAGGCAGGACTGGGTAAGATTAAAGCACAATATGATGTTGATTATACCATCGTCAACGGCGAGGGAATGACCAACGGCTACGGAATCGGAAAGCTCCATGCCTCATCACTGGGTAAATTCGGTGTCGACCTTATAACCGGAGGGGAGAAACTCTTCTACAAGCAGGATATGGTGGAATTCATGGGCCACTGTTCATTTATCCTAAGGCCTCTCAATTATCCTTCGATGTGTCCGGGAAAGTCAGTGAAGAACCTTATTCTGAAAGATACACCGGTACTTGTCATCAACGTCCAGGGAAATTCAGCTTTAAGGCAGTCAATCCAGAATGCTTTTGTGGCGATTGACGGTTTTCTGAAGAAAGTTGAGGGCAACCCGATTATCCTAGTCAACTATCATGCAGCTACGACAGCAGAGAGAGCAACCATGCTACACTTCCTGGACGGGAGAGTGCAGGCTGTCATAGGAACACACTCAAAGGTACTCACCGATGATGCCTTTGTCACTGAAAAGGGCACTGCTTATATCACAGACAACGGACGTATAGGATCTTTTATGAGTGTCGGAGGTTTCGACCCTGAAACTGAAATAAAGAAGTACCGCTCCCAGATTCCTCTCAGAAGCAGGGAAGCATGGGCGGATCCGAGAATACAGGGAGTACTTGTCTCAATTGATGAGAGTTCCCGCAAGGCTGTAGGCATAACTGTCATAGATGAAAGAGTCAATGTCACAAAGCCGGCAGACAGAGAGAAGGACGAATGAGAACAGAAGTCAGTGTATTGTCTAATGAAAATGGCTCAATAAAGGTAGGGTGTGATTCTTCTGCATGCTCCGGGTGTCATTGTGAAACCTTCTGCAGGAACAAGGACACATCATATGAAGTGAATAACCCGGAGAATATTGTATTGAAAAAAGGAGACACAGTCGAAGTTGAGATACCGGAGAGAAAGGCTGTCTTTACAGTCTTCATGAGCCTGGTCTTTCCCCTGATTATGTTTCTTCCGGGATATTTTGTCGGGAAAGCCGTATCGGAGAATGAAGTTGTGATGGCGCTTTTCGGCTTTCTCTTCATAGGACTCGGTTTTCTTATCTCATATCTCTTCTTCCATAGGAGACGGAAGGAATATTCCCCGTATATAATCAAAAAACTATGAAGAAAGTATTACTGCCTACTCTGTTGATGACTCTAACCCTCCTTTTCTCATGCTCCGCAAAAAGCGGTACGGAGGCTGATTCACTCCAGGCAAAGGGAATCTATCCTGACCTGGTCATGGAGAACACCTATTCAGAGGTCGGACAGGACAGTGGCTCCCCCATCGTCCTCAACGCAGAGAAAATGATCCTCTACTCGGAAGACGGATATGCAAGACTGGAGAATTTCTCATTTACATCATTCTCGGAAAATGGTGAAACTGAAACGGAAGGTAAAGCTGACAGGGGGACTGTGCAGCTTGACGGAAGCCGGATAGAACTTGAAGGAAACGTCACATTCTCCAGACCCGCCGACAATATGATGATAAAAGCAGAAAGTCTCGTATATAATAAGGAAAGCGACGAGATTACAACAAAGGGTTCTGTTGTGGTAAACTCTGACGAAGGAACGATTGAAGGAGAAGACTTTAAAGGTGACCTCAGACGGGGAGTATATTCATTCTCCGCTATCGGGAAAGGAGACTTTGCTCTTGAATAAAAGATTATGTATCTTGACTGTATTCCTGTTTATATCCCTTTCTCTCTTCAGTGACCCGATTTCATTCAGTGGTGGAGAGAGTTCCCTCTCTCTGAAGGAAGGACAGAAGAGTGTGCTTCTCTCCGGAGGCGCGCACGTCAGCACAGGTTCAATAGCAATAGAGAGCGACAGCATGACCCTCACGGGAGATGACTGGCGCTATGTGGAATGCACCGGATCTGTTGTCATAACAGATAGTGACAGGGGACTTGAAATAAGGACATCCTCCCTCTGGTATGACAGAGTGAGCGAGATAATCATCATTTCATCATCGTTCGAGATAGATGACACATCCCAGGATCTCTATGCCACAGCAGGAAGCCTTCATTACGACATGAAGGAAGAGAAGCTTGAGCTTTCAATGCAGGTGACACTCATGAGGATCAGCGAGGGAGAGGTCATGACATGTTCAAGCGAAGCCCTGACCTATGACAGGGAGAATGAACTGGTTTCCCTCAGGGGGAAAAGCAAGGTCGACTGGAAAGGCGACGAATACAGTGCAGATATTATTTCTGTAGACCTGAAGGACGATGCGATTACACTCTCCGGAAGAATTAGAGGTACAATCAATGGCTGACACTCTTTCAGTTGAACATCTCTCAAAGTATTACGGAAGAAAACATGTTGTTAAAGACATATCATTCTCGATGTCCAGTGGTGATGTCACAGGACTTCTTGGACCCAACGGAGCGGGAAAGACAACTTCCTTCTATATGATAGTCGGCTTCATAAAGACCAACGGGGGCATAATAAAGATTAACGACCAGGATATTACTCCGCTTGCAATGCACCAGCGCTCCAGAATGGGACTGGCTTACCTCCCGCAGGAACCGAGTATCTTCCGTAAGCTGACAGTCGAGAAGAACATCCGTCTTGTTCTTGAAGCCCAGGACTACCTTTCCAGGGAAGAGAAGAAAGAGAAAGAAGAGGAACTCCTCACTGCATTCGGCATCGACAGAGTCCGTAAGCAATACGGCTATACACTCTCTGGAGGAGAGCGGAGACGAACCGAGATTGCCCGTGCACTTGCAACCTCTCCGAAGTTTCTTCTTCTTGACGAGCCTTTTGCAGGCATTGACCCCAAGGCTGTATACGAGATTAAGCAGATAATCAAACACCTCAGTGACAACGGTATCGGAATACTTCTGACTGACCACAATGTAAGGGATACATTGGAGATTACAACCAAGGCCCATATAATATCGGACGGAGAGATACTGGTTTCCGGAACACGCAGCGAAGTTCTCGAAGATGAAAGGGCAAGGGAAATTTACTTCGGACATGACTATGAGGAGTATTGATGGAACAGACCCTCTCGACTTCTACAATTCTCTCGCAGAGACTGGACACATCACTCCTGCAATTCCTCGATATGATAACCATGCCTTCTCAAGAGCTGAACGAGAGGATAAAGGCCGAAGCCGAGAAAAATCCCGTCCTTGAGATAAAGGACAGCACATCATCCTTTGAAGCAATATCATCAAGAGGAGGAGAGAGACGCACTAGCAGCGATGAGGCCAACAGCAGTGATTACGCTGAAGACGATTCCTCCGACTGGTTCGAGAAAACAGTAAGCGAGAAAGAGGACCTGAGAGAACATCTCATAAATGAGCTGGGCTGCCTCGATATTGACCCACCAGTCAGGGAAACAGCAGAGACAATCATTTCCGCACTCGATATGTACGGTTTTACAGGCCCTAATCCGGAGCTTCTCGTTCCGGAAAGGGAAAAACCCTATGTGAAGGACGCCGTAAAAGTCATCCAGACACTTGAGCCTACAGGAGTCGGGGCAAAAGACTGGAGAGAAGCCCTGATGCTCCAGATAAGGGAAATAGAGAGTAACAGGGAGGAGATCTCCCGCTATCGTGATATAATCTACCGTGGTCTTGACTACATAAAGGACGGGGAGGAGGACAAGCTTGCAAAAGCTCTCCGGATAGGACGGGAAGACCTTGACGAAATGATTAAGGTGATTAAAAGCCTCACCCCCTACCCCGGACTGAAATATACTTCGGACTATACTCCCTACGTCATTCCTGAAATACAGATTACAGTAAAGGAAGGAATAGTTGTTCTGAAAATGCTCTCCTCGGGGCTTCTTGATGCGGGAATAGACAACACCTACCTTGAACTTAAGGATGAGCTCAAGTCAAAGGATGACAGGAAAGACAAAGAAGCCAACAAATTTCTAAGGGAGAATATAAGCAGTGCAGAGCACCTTATAAAGATAATAGGACTAAGAAAGGAAACAATGAAGAAAATCGGGATGATGCTTGTTGAAAAGCAACACGATTTCTTCCTCTACGGTCCTATGTTTCTCAAGGCCCTCACGATGACCCAGGCTGCCGAAATACTGGGGGTTAATGTCAGCACGGTATCGAAACTGGCACAGGACAAGTATGTTCTCACAGACTGGGGAACCTACCCTCTGAGATTCTTCTTCTCAACTGAAGTCAAGACAAGTAACAGCGAGGACGAAGGTGAACTCTCAAAGACTGCAGTAATCTACAAAATCAGGAAAATCATCGAAAATGACACATCCGGGAAAAAGCTCTCTGACCAGAAGATTGCCGACCTGCTTGAAGCGGAAGGAATCCACGTCGCAAGAAGAACGGTGAACAAATACCGCAGGGAGATCGAATCAAGCCCGAATTGATTGGAAGGGAGGGAGTCGAACCCTCATCATCAGATCCACAATCTGACATTCTGCCGTTGAACTACAATCCACTTTCCGGTGTCCGGACTCGAACCGGACAATACACCACAGCACCGGACTCAGCCACCGGAGAGAATCGGACTCTCTTATCTGCATTACAAGTGCAGCGCATGACCATTTTGCTACAGTGGCAGTTATGTTTATGCTCTCGATTATGACAGCATTCCCCTTCCCTGTTTTCCCCTGGAAGGCGAAATCTACCATTTCTGAGGAAGCAGGGGAAGGTTCAACTCGTCCATTGCAGCGTCAATCAGTCTCCTGTCATAGAGCCCCGCAGCAACAAAGTTCCTGATTAGACTGTCATAGCGGGAGGAGGGATTGAAGTAATAGCCGGCCTTGATCAGAAGCTCTTCAGCTTCCTTGAGATTAAGACGGAAGAAAATCAGGAAGGCAAAGACGGTCTCCTTCTTCGGCTGGTAGTTCCTGTCACTAATAATCTTTGAATAGTGCTTGGCATCTATCCCGGCTCCGTGATAGACCTCCGGAGCAGAGAGGTTCCTCTCCCGGGCAAGCCTGATGACCGCATCAGAGAAGGTCTCGCGGGTCTCAACATCGTTGATAACACTGTCATAAATAAGAAAAACATCACTCAAAATCATTTCCATACCTCCATACGATGTGAGGCATGTAAGAGTTTTACGGCCTCACCAGTCTCTTCTCCGTGTTATTGTTGTCCACGGAGTGCATGTATGGTTTCGTGATGTCAGAAAGGAGAAAGCAAAAGAATATGCTGTAACAGAAATATTGAGCATGAGATGTTTTCCTCCTTTTGTTGT